>JAEUHO010000347.1 GCA_016795345.1 Planctomycetia bacterium
ACGCCCGCGGCCCGTTCGCGCCCGCGCGCTCCACGAGGTCGGCGACCGTGTAGAAGTTCTTCTTGCTCTTCGACATCTTCGCGCCGTCCACCAGCAGGTGGCGGCGGTGGATCCACACGCGCACGAAGGGCCGCTTGCCCGACGCCGCCTCGCTCTGGGCGAGCTCGTTCTGGTGGTGCGGGAACTTGAGGTCCTCGCCGCCGAGGTGGATGTCGATCTGGTCGCCGAGCAGCGCCTGGATCATCACCGAGCACTCGATGTGCCAGCCCGGCCGCCCCTTCATCGGGCGGGCCTTGCCGTCCACGACGAAGGTCGGCTCCCAGAAGACGGCGCCGTCGCTCGCGGGGTCGTAGACCTTCCAGAGCGCGAAGTCGCCGACGGCCTCCTTCTCGTACTCGTCGGCCGCCACGCGCCCCGACGCGCCCGCCTTCACCGTCTCCTTCGAGAGGTTCGCGAGCTCGCCGTAGTGCGGGAACGACGCGACGCGGAAGTACACGCCGTCGTCGGCGACGTACGCGTGGCCGCGGTCGAGCAGCGCCTGGATCATGCGCTGCATGCCCTCGACGTGCTCGGTCGCGCGCGGGTACGCGTCGGCCTCGACGCAGCCGAACGTCTTCCGGCCGTCGAGGTACGCCTTCTCCCAGCGCCGCGTGAACGCCTCGAGCGTCTCGCCGCCCTTGATGGAGTCGCGGATGGTCTTGTCGTCCACGTCCGTCACGTTGGTGACGAAGCGCACCTGGTAGCCGCGCTGCCGCAGCCAGCGCACCACCACGTCGAAGAACAGGAACGACGACCAGTTCCCGATGTGCGCGTGCCCGTAGACCGTGGGCCCGCAGGCGTAGACCGTCACCCGCGGAGGGTTCGCCGGGTGGAACTCCTCCACGCGACGCGTGAGCGTGTTGTGGAACCGTAGGGGCATGGCGTGCTCGGGAGGTACACGGAGGTGGTCTCGGACCCCGGGGATCCTACCCGGCGTCGTCGTCCACGTCGCGCGGCGGCGGGACGGTCGGCGGCCGGGGGACCGGCTCGCCCCGCCCGACGCGCACCCCCTGCTTCAGCGCCAGCAGCGCGTACTGCAGCTTCTCGCGCGCGTCGTCCGGCCGGCCGCCCCCGCCCCCGGCCGCCGCGAGCGCCGCGAAGAACGGGTCGAGGCTCGCCGGCGCGAGCACGTCGAGCGCGAGCACGTCGTCGGCGGTCCGCCCGCGCGCGCCGTCGCACACGAGGTCGGCCGCGACGTACATCGCCGGGTTGCAGAGGCCGCACGACGCGCGCACGTCGTCGAGGCGGCCGCCGACGAGCCGCACCGACACCTCGAGGATGTTCTTGCCGCCGCCGGCGCACCCCTCGACCGACGACTTGCCCGACACCGGCGCCTCGAGGGGCCGGAAGTTCGGCGGCACGCTCGTCCGCGTGCTGAGCGCGAAGATCCGCGCCGCGTAGTACGCACGGACGGGGGCCGAGACGGGCATGGCGCGATCTTGCCGCGCCGCCCCGCGAACCGAAAGCGGAACGCGGGCGCGCGACGAGGACGCCCCCGAGCGCGGTCAGGGGGGGGCAGGGGATCAGGGGGAAGGGACGCGAGGCCCGTGCGGGGGCAGGGCCCGCCGGCGACCGGGCCTCGCGTCGGCGGAATGCGATCTCGCCCTGCGTCAGCGCGCGGCGAACGCGGGCAGGCGCAGCGCGGGCGACGCGTCGGCGACGCGCCCGCCCTCGAGCGCGACCCGCAGCGTGCCGCGCGCGGCGGCCTCGGGGCTGTGGGTGACCATGACCACGGCGGTCTGGCGCTCGCGGTTCATCCGCTCGAGCAGGTCGAGGATGTCGCGCGCGAGCCGCGGGTCGAGGTTGCCGGTGGGCTCGTCGGCGAGCACGAGCAGCGGCTCCTTGGCGAACGCGCGCGCGAGCGCCACGCGCTGCTGCTGGCCCATGGAGAGCTCGCGCGGCAGGTGGTTCGCGCGGGCCGACAGGTCGACCTGGCCGAGGAGCGCGAGGGCCTTCTCGCGCCGGGCCTTGCGGTCGACCGCCGCGAGCGCGAGCGCCAGCTCGACGTTCT
Source organism: Planctomycetia bacterium (assembly GCA_016795345.1). GTDB lineage: Bacteria > Planctomycetota > PLA2 > PLA2 > JAEUHO01 > JAEUHO01. The sequence continues at coordinate 2,051 of JAEUHO010000347.1, forward strand.
CGACGGCCGTGAGGTACGGGATGAGGCAGAAGCTCTGCATCACGAAGCCGAGCCGCAGCCGGCGGTGGAGCGCGAGGTCGGCCTCGGGCAGCGTGTCGAGCGAGCGGTCGCGGAAGGCGATGCGGCCCGACGTGGGCCGCGTGAGCCCGCCGAGCAGCGAGAGGAGCGTGGACTTGCCCGAGCCCGAGGGCCCGGTGACCGTCACGAACGCGCCCTCGGGCAGCACCAGGTCGACGCCGGCGAGCGCGTCCACCGGGCCGTCGGCGTGGGTGTACTGCTTGCCGACGCCCTCGAGGGTCATCAACGCGCCCTCGGCGCGGGGCGCGGTCGACGGGGCGGCCATCACGTCTCCCCGAGGTCGGCCTGCGGCTCGATGCGCGAGGCGAGGTGGGCCGGGAGGAACGCGCCGAGCAGCGCGGTGCCGACGGCGACGAGGAGCGACGTGCCGAGGAGCGACGCGACGGGGCGGACCTCGAGGCCGGTGATGTCGGCGCCGAGCGTCGAGCCGGCGATGGTGCCGGTGACCCAGCCGAGGAAGCCGCCGAGCACGCCGAGGATCGCGGCCTTGCCGAGGAGGAGGCCGTAGATGCCGCCGCGGGGCGTGCCGAGCAGGCGCAGGATGCCCAGCTCGCGGCGCCGCTGGTTGACGTTGGCCCAGATCGAGTTGCCGATGGAGAGGCCGCCGACGACGAGGACGACCCAGAGGAACGCGAACGACACCTTCTTCACGAGGGCGTTGGTCTCGATCTGCGTCGCGACGATCTGCTGGACCGTCGTGATCTTCGTGTCGGGGAGGACGTTGCGGAGCTTGCCGAGGAGGCCGTCGGTGATGGCGTTGCAGCAGCCCATGATCTCGATGGACGAGACCTGGCCCTTCGTCGAGGTGAGGCGCTGCATCGCGCGGAGGTGGACGAAGACGCGGTCGTCGTCGACGGTGCCCGTCTCGGGCAGGACGGCCTCGACCTTCAGCGGCGTGCCGAGGAGGTCCACCACGCCGCCCTTCTCGACCTTCAGGCGCGCGGCCGCCGCGGCGCCGACGAGGCAGGCCGTCTCGGCGAGGGAGCCGACGGCCTTGCGCTTGAGGCGCGGGTTGACGTAGGCGCCCGCGTCCTTGCTGCACGTGTGGCCGGCGCCGCCGGAGAGGCCGTCGAGCTGCCAGACGGGCTTCGAGGCGAGCTCGTTCGACGGGAGGATGCCCGTGACGACGAGCTTCTGGCCGCCGACCTCCATGCGCCGCGTGAGCTTCGGCGAGAGGTTGTCGACGCCCGGGAGCGTGGAGGCCACGATGCGCTCGACGTAGGCCTCCGGGAGCGTGGGCGCGTCGATGTCGGCGGAGCGGTAGTCGTCGACGCTCGTGCCCTGGGGCAGCACGAGGATGTTGGCGCCGAGGTTGTCCAGCTTGGTGGCGACGGCGATCTCGCTGACGCGCGTGACCGAGCGCAGCGCGACGATGACCGCCACGCCGAGCACGATGGCGAGGAGGCCGCTGACGGCCTGCCCCTTGCGGTGGGAGAGCTCGCGACGGACGAGGCCGAGGAGGTTCATGGATGCGGGGCCGCGGGGCGGCCTACTTCTCCTCGTGCTCGCAGACGCCGCCCTCGCCGCAAGAGCAGCCCTCCTTGACGGCGGCCTCGGCGAGCGCGGCGGCGGTCCACGGGGCCCGCAGCGTCGTGATGCGCTTGCCGGCCGCGTTGAAGACGACGACCGTCGGCACCTCGAGCGCGCCGAGCTTCAGGTCGGCGACGTAGGCGGCCTCCTTCGGGTCGGCGACGTCGACGAGCACCATTCGCGCCTTGTTCGGCGTCATCTCCATGGCCTGCATGGCGAGGCTCGCCTGCTCGATGGCGGCCGTGCGGCCCGCCATCTTCTCGCCCGACACCACGACGAACGCCGCGCGGCGGTCGTTCAGCGCCGTCAGCGTCTCGAGGCGCTTCGGCGACGGCAGCGCGGCGACGAGGGCCGCGGCGGTCGCGCGCTCGCCCGGGAGGCCCGCGACCGGGAGGCCGTTGCTCGCGAGCACCAGCACCAGCGGCACCGGCGCCGACGCGAGGCGGTACTTCGCGACGAGGTCGGCGTTGGCGGCCGCGCCGCGGTCGAGCAGGAGCGACTTCCCCTTCACGGTGGCGGCGGCCTCCGCGGCGGCCGCGGCCACGGGCTTGACGTCGGCGACGGACGCATCGGTCACGACGATGTAGACGGCCTGGCCGGCGGCGGTCGCGGCGGTCACGTCGTCGGCGGCGGACGCGAGCGCCGGGCGCGGCGCGATCGCGGCGAGGGCCGCGAGGGGCAGGAGGGCGGCGAGCACGGGGGCGACCAAGGTGACGCGGCGCATGGGAATCTCCGGACCGAGGGCCCCACCGGCCCTCGGGGACGTCGAGCCCCGGAGCATACGCGATCCCTCGGGTCCGAGCGGCCGAATCCGCCCCGCCCATCCCCCCCTCGGCCCCGTGGGTCGCTCCCCGGGGCGCGCCGCCCCCTCCGCGGGCCCGTCCGTGGGCCCGTCCGCAGGCGCCCGACACGGCGTGCCCCCCGGGGCCGCTACGTGGCGGACGCGGAGACCGGGGACAGACGCCGCGTGTCGGTGCCGTTCGAGGTCCGAGGCGACGGCGAGCCGCCCGTGGAGCTCGACCTGTCGAGGTGAGGGGACGGCGGACAGGGTCGGGACCGCGAGGCCCGGCGGCCGGCGGGCCTCGCGGTCCCGAAGAGGGGTCGCGTCCCGGATCGTCGGGAGCGCGCGCGACGATCAGCGGGGTTGGTGGCAGCAGAGGTCGATGACGACCGCGACGCAGAGCGCGAGGACGTCGTCCTCGCCGTCGGCGACGTCGATGCCGTAGCTGTCGGTCCACGACCACCACGCCTTCGAGACGGTCGCCACGACGGCGCCGCCGCGGACCAGTTCGTACTCGTGGTCGAGGAAGTCGCCGACGGCCTCGAGGTCGTCGGGGCCCGCGACGTCGACGGCGAAGCGGGCGCGGAAGAAGGTGAAGAGCTGCTTCTTCACCACCGCGACGAGCACGCCGTCGCGCGTGATCTCGTAGGTCGGCCCCCACGCGAGGAGCCGCTGTGAGATGAACGCGACCTCGTGCCCGCGGGGGGCCTCGACGGAGAGCTTCTTGCCCCACGAGAACGCGCGGCCGTCCACGAAGAAGGCCTCGCGGCCGTCCTCGTCCTCGACGGCGAAGTCGTCGCCGAACGCGAACCACCGCTGTGCCAGGCGATATCGCCCCACCCTCGTCCCTCCGCGGGCGCCGCGGGCCGCCCTCGGGAGAGTACGACGGCGGCCGGCGGTCGTGCGTTCCGTGGGATCGCGCGCCCGGGACAGGACACCGGCCCCCGCGATCGCTCGCGGGGGCCGGCGGGAGGAGCGGCCGGCCCCCCCACGGGTCCGGCCGCGACCGCGTCCCGTCCGGAGACGGGACGCGGCGGAGGAGGGATCAGCGCGGCACGTGCACCTTCACCACGTCCTCGGGCTTGCCTTCGCCGTGGCACACGTCGCACGCCTCCTGACCGTTCGGAGCGGTCTGCGTGTCGATGTGCGCGTGCGCGGCCGTCGAGTCGTGGCAGGAGCCGCAGACGAAGCCCCAGACGCGGGCCGGGACGGACCCGACCGCCGGGTGCGTGCGGTTCTGCGGGGCGTGCCAGGCGTCGTTGCCGTGGCAGCGATCGCACTGGCGGACGGCGCCCGGCCAGGCCGGGAAGACCACCGCGTCGTACTTGTTCCGGCTCGGCGGGGTGCCGTTGCCGAGGACCTCGTACGTCGCGCCGTTGGTCAGCTCCTCGCCCATGTGGATCTTGTGCAGCATCTCGCGGAAGCCGATCGAGACGCCGACCGTGTCCACGTAGTTCGCCGTGTTGGTCTTGAACCGGCCCGCGTCCTCGGCGGTGGAGTCGCCGTGGCACATGATGCAGGTCTTGAAGCCGCGGCGGCCGCCGCCGTGGAACCACATGTCGTTGTGGCAGGTGTAGCAGTTCGACTGGTCGGAGATGACCTCGTACGGCGCCAGCGTGGAGGCGTTGCCGACGAGGAAGTCGACCGCGCCCGCGTCCGACGTGGACGGGTACGACTGGGTCTCGCCGTAGAGCACCACGGGGTTGTTCACGCGGGCGTAGCAGTCGAGCGTGTACGTGCCGTCCACGATCGCCTTGTTCTTCCACTCGCCGGACGACTCGCCGATGTCCGGCGTGTCGTTGAGGGGCGCGGGGAACTCGGTGGGCATCACGAAGTCGGCCCAGTAGGTCGCGATCGCGATCTGGCCGGCGACGAACTGGTCGCTCGACTCGGCGATGTTGCCGCCGGACACGGCCCAGTTGCCCGAGGCCGAGACGGACGTCAGCGTGATCTCCTGGATCGTGGCGCCGGCCGCGTGGGCGAACCGGAGCTGCTGCTTGATCCACAGGCGGTTGCCCTCGCCGACCGCCACCTGGGCGTACTCCTCGGTGGGCAGGCCGTCGTCGATCACGACGTAGTCCGGGTTCGCGAAGTTCGCGATGCTCGCGACGTCGAAGTAGTTCTGGCGCTTCTGCGCCGCGACCGTCGCCGTCGTGCTGCCCGGCGTGCCGCCCGCCGCGGACCGGCGGTACAGCGTCGTCAGGTTCGTGGCGAGCGCGCCGCGCGCGGTGTTGAACGTGTCGAGGCCGACGGTGCCGACGCCGACCTTCTCGAGCAGGATCTGCTCGGGCACCAGCATCGTGTACACGCCGCCGACCGGCGACGCCCACGCGGGGTGCGCGCTGGCCGGGTTCGAGTTCATCGGGACGCCCGAGTTGACGACCAGGTTGTAGTTGCTGGTCGGGCCCGCGATGATCATCGTGAAGCTGCCGGCGGAGGCGCCCGACGGAGGCGTGTGGAACGCCGTCAGCGGGACGTCGAGCCCCGCGTTCGGGCCGTTCGTGTACTGGATGCGGAACTTGACCTGGATCTTCTCGCCCGGGTCCACGGTGTTGTCGGAGTTGTGGGTGCCGGCTTCCTTCACCTCGGACACGTTGACCGCGATCTCCGGGGCCTGCGCCGGGTTCAGGATCGGGTGCCGGTGCGCGTCCTCGACGGACAGCGGGGTGCCGCTCGCGTCGTGGCAGCCGGACAGCGCGCACGTCTCGTTGCCCTTGTTGGCGCCCATGGTCTGCAGGTTCGCCGTGTAGGGCTTCGTCCAGTCCACGTCGTCGTGGCAGGAGCCGCACGAGTGGCGGGCGGGCTGCGACTTCCACAGGTTGCCCTGGGCCGGCGCGGTCTCGGGGCCCGTGCCGTCCGGGTCGCCGTGGCACTTCTCGCAGGAGACGACGCCCGTGCGGACGAGGTTCTCCTTGCCCTGGTTCGTGGACGAGAGGGCGGCGTAGCCCGCGTCACGCGGCATCTGGATGTTGAACGCCGGGAAGACCGGGAAGGCGGCCTCGGAGAGGTCGATGATCGAGTTGTTGAAGCCGACGTACTGCAGCGGGATGCTCGCGCCGTAGACGCGGGCGCCGGCGTTGTCGGTCGTCAGGCCGTTCACCGACGGGAGGTGCTTGCCGTTGTGGATCTTGTGGATCATCACGCGGAAGTCGACCGAGACGCCCGGCGTGCCGCCGGCGAATGAGGCGTTGTTGCGGTCCTCGGCGCCCGACGTGTGGCAGAGCAGGCAGAGGTCGACGTCGACGCGCGAGCCGCCGTGGGCGCGGACCGTCGTGTGGCAGACGTTGCAGTTGGCGTCGGCGACCACCGCGCGCGGGGTGACCGTCGTCGCGCCGCCGTACAGGAAGTTGTGGGTCGCGGCCCCGGCGTCGCGGAAGTTCGTGTTGTCGAACTCGTAGTTCGCGACCAGCTGCAGGCCGATCGTGTAGGTGCCGTCGAGCAGCGCCTGGCCGGTCAGCTCGCCGTCGATCGCGCCGAAGGACGTCGTGTCGTTGAGGGGCGCGGCATAGACCGACGGGAACGCGGGCAGGTAGTAGCCCCACTCGCCGCCGCCGAGGTAGAACGCGTTCGCGACGACGTTCGTCTGCGGGACGATGACGCGGTTGTAGTTGTTCGTCGGGCCGGACACGTAGATCTGGCCGTTCGTCATGTTCGGGACGTAGAGGTCGGTCCCGTCGTTCGCCTTCGCGGTGAACTTCACCCCGATGACGTCGCCCGGGAGGATGTTCCCGTTGGCGCCGGTGCCGCCGACGATCCCCGTGATCACGAGGTTGCAACCCGGCAGGCGGTCGTACTCGCCGACGGTCAGGACGGTCTCCGCCGGCAGCGGCTGGGCCGGGGGCAGCGTGCCGCCGCCACCACCACCTCCGCCTCCGCCACCACCACCACCGCCACCACCGCCGCAAGCCGTGAAGCCGCCCGCCATGGCGATCGCTGTCAGGATCGCGAGGGTCGAGCGGCGCATCGTGGACATCGTCATGGGGCTCCTCCTGCCGTTCCCCGGGCGCTCGATCGATAACGGGCCCCGGGGCGTCGGACTTCCTAAGCACGCCGCGTTCCGAACCGTCCCCCGGCGTGCTTGCAGATCGTAACACCCTGAAGACAATCGAGTTGCACCCATTGAGCTCGTGGGAAGCGGCAGGGGCAACCGGCCCGGGCGTGGGGAGAGGCCCACCGGTGGGGAGCCATCCCCAGGGACCTGGCAGGCGGGCGGCCGCGCCAGCCGATCGGCCCGGACACCGGAGAGGCCGGGGACCTGGGAGGCAGGGTGGTGGACGTCGGAACCGTCGGGGGTCCCGGGGCTGCGTCCGTCGCCGGCATGTGGCCGGCGCCCCTCGCCTGGGTCGGCCGCGGACCTGCCGCCGCCCGTGCCGGACCGCCCCAAGAGCGAAGGTCCGCCGTCGCGACCGACGGCGGACCTCCGAGGTCCTGATTCGCGGGGTCTTCCGACCGGGCTGACGGAGGGGGCGGCCCCTCCGCCGACGATCACCGCGGAACGTGGAACTTCACGACGTCCTCGGCCTTCCCCGGCCCGTGACACGTCGCGCAGGACTCGACACCCGTCACGGTGGCGTTGGTGTCGAGGTGGGCCGTGGCCGCGTCCGAGTCGTGGCACGAACCACAGCTGGCACGCCACGTCCGGACCGACACCGAGGCCGACGGGTGGACCCGCGCGGCCGGCTGCTGCCACGACGCACTCGTGCCGTGGCAGGAGGCGCAGTCACTCACGCCCCCGGTCGTCAGCGGGAACCCGACCTCGTCGTACTTCGCGGGGTAGGGGACGCCGAGGAAGACGCCGATCGCGACGTACTCGTGCCCCTTCGAGAGCTCCATCCCCATGTGGATCTTGTGGAGCAGCGTCCGGAAGTCCATCGTGACGCCCTGCGTCGGAGGGATGAACCCCGGCGAGTAGCTGTTGAATGTGTACCGCGGGCCGTCCTCGAGCCCGGAGACAGCGTGACAGCTCAGGCACGTCGCCAGGCCGCGGCGCCCGTTCCCGTGGAACGTGAGGTCACCGTGGCATCGATCGCAGGCGGCGGCGTCCGCGATGATCGCGCGGGTCGTCAGGGTCGTCGCGGTGCCGTAGAGGAACTGGATCGTCGCCGGCGGCGAGATCATCCGGTACGACGTCGACTCGTTGGCCGGCGCACCGAGGGTCGCGACGGTGAAGTCCCGGTTGACCCAGAACCCGATCGAGTAGGTCCCGTCGAGGAGCGGCAGGCCGATCCAGTCGCCCCAGAACTGGTCCAGCGCGTCGGAGTCCGCGACCGGCGCCGGATACACCGCCTGGAGCGTGTCGCCGGGGAAGCGCCGGAACCCGAACCGGAGGTCCGTCCGGTACGAGACGACGATCGGGTTGCCGGTCGTGCCCGCGAGCACGGTCAGCTGACCCGTCGCCGGGTCCGTGACGGTGTACGACACGCCCTCGCGCATCGTCGTCAGCGTGACCTCTTGCAGTTGCGCGCCCACCGCGTGGGCGAACCGCAGGGGCGTCGTGAACCAGAACCGGTCGTTGACGCCGAGGTCGAGCCCGGTCACGTCGTCCGTCGTCTGGATCCGACCGACCTGGGCGTACTCCTCGACGCCGAGGCCCGAGTCGATCACGACCCGGTCACCGACCGCGACGCCGGCCAGCGCCGCGGCGTCGGCGACGACATAGCGGCCGTACAGGGTCGAAGCCACGGCGATCGGGGCCCCGGCCTGCGTCGCCGTGCGCTCGAACACCGTCTGCCGCCCCCAGTAGAGCGGAAGGCTGGAGACGTTCACCGTCGCCGGGAGCGAGGCGGCGACCGTGCCGACGCGTTCGAAGCTGATGTCCGTCGGGATCGGCATCGTGTAGGACGGCGCCGTCGGGTACACCTCGAGATAGAAGCGGTCGCCCGCGGCGAAGTCGGTGCCCGTGTCGTTCACCCGGAGCGACACGCCGAGCGCCGTCACGTCGAGGAAGCCGCCGGACGGGACGACCTGCCCGGTGAGCGGCGTGGCGAACGTGTTGGCCGCCCGATCGTAGGTGACGACGTCGAACGTGTTCACGCCCGTGAAGACCACCGCGTAGACCCGCCGCAGCGCGGTCGCGCTGATCACGACGTTCGTGACGGTGCCCGCGCCGGTGAAGGCGGGCGACTTCCGGAACGAGAGCGTGTCGAACAGGGTCGCGTTGGCCGCCAACATCTGGGGGTTCTCGGTGGGCCCCGTCACGATCGCCTGCCCACGGACCGTCGAGTGGAGGGAGACGTCCGCCAGCGCGTCGTTCCTCACCGTGAACGTCGCCGTGATGTTGTCGCCCGCCTGGTGACGACCGGACGGACCCGTGCCGCCGCCGACGGCGCTCGCGTCGAGGTTGATGCCCGTGTTCAGGGCCGGGTTCAGGTATGGGTGCAGGTGCGCGTCCCGCACGGACAGCGGCGTCCCCGACGGCGTGTGACAGCCGGACAGCGCGCAGGTGTCGTTCGTCTTCCCCGCGCCCATCAGCTGCCCGTTCGCCTGGTACGGCTTCGTCCAGTCGAGGTCGTCGTGGCACGACCCGCACGCGGCGCGCGACGGCCGCGTCTCGACGTTCGCGGCCTGCGCCGCGCCGTCGTGACAGCTCCCGCACGCGACCACGCCCGCGCGCATCTGGTCCTCGAGGTGCTTCTGCGCCGCGGCGAGGCCGGTGTAGCCCAGGTCCTTCGGCATGGGCCCGTTGCCGCCGTAGCCGGTGTATGTCGTGCCCGTGACGTCGAAGAGGTACGCGACGTACGCGCTCGGCATCACCGGGTACCCGACCTCGGAGACGTCGATGACGTGATCCTGGAACCCGACGTACTGCAGGGGCTTCGGCGCCGTCGCGTAGTTCCGCGTCCCGTCCACGTTCGTGCCGACGCCGAGCACCGACGGAAGGTGCTTGGCGTTGTGGACCTGGTGGATCATCGCCTTGAAGTCGACCGAGACCCCCGGCGTGCCGCCGGCGGTCGCGTTGTTGCGGTCCTCGGCCCCGGCGGTGTGACAGAGCAGGCAGAGCCGGACGCCGACGCGGACCCCGCCGTGCGCGCGCACCTCGGTGTGGCACTTCGCGCACGCGTCATCCGTCACGACCTCGCGTACGTCGAGCGGGCCGGCGGCGCCGACCCGGAAGTCGAACACGCTCGAGCCGGCGTCACGGAAGGACGTTTCGCCCACCTCGATCGTGCGGAAGAGCTCGATGCCGACCGAGTACGTGCCCGCCACGATCGGCTGGCCCGTGCGCTCGCCGTCGTCCACGCCGAACGACGGCGAGTCGTTCACCGGCGCGGCGAACGTGGACGGGAAGGGCGACGGGAAGGCATAGACCCAGGTGGCGTCGCCGGCGTAGTACGCCGACGTGAGGAAGTCGAACTGCGGGACGACGACGCGCTGGTAGTCGTCCGTCGGGCCGGAGACGAAGATCGAGCCGTAGTCGAAGTCCGCGAGGGCCAGCGGCGCGCCGGCATCGTCGCGCAGCTCGAACGCGACCCAGAGCACGTCACCGGCGAGCACCGTGCCGGAAGTGCCGGAGCCGCCGTTGACGGCGACGACCTCGACCTTCACGCCCGGCAGCGGATCCGTCGGTCCGACGACGACGACCGGCGACGTCGGAGCCGGCTGGGCGGGCGGGAGCCCCCCCCCGCCACCGCCGCCGCCTCCACCTCCGCCTCCGCCCCCACCGCCGCCGCAGCCGGCGAGGATGGCGACCGCGAGAAGCGCGGAGATCGAGAGACAGGTGTGCTGCATGCGTGAGCCCATGGTGACCCTCCATCACGTTTCGAGCGACCGCCCTCGACTCGGGGGCGCCGTACGCGCTCAAGGACCGCACCGGTCCGGCCCGAACCACGCCGCGATGTGGGCGTGCGTCCGGGGAGCGAGATGACCTCGTCGCCGGCCGTCCGCCGACGAGTCGGGAGCGGCACCGCAAGTCTCGGCCCAATGGTCCATGGGCCCCGTCGCACGCGGAATCGAGGCGGGCAGAGCCCCTCGTGGCGCCGATGCATCGGATTCGGTGCGCCACACCCCCGACGGCATGGGGACTCATGCCCATCGCACCGAGGATTCCGCCGCAGCGGGCGCCCCGAAGCGCGGCCCCCGCGCACGCCCGCAGCCCGACATGGACCGGGCCGGGCGCCCCCCTCGGGGGACGCCCGGCCCGGTGCGGCCTCGGGGCCTCGCGTCAGCGGTGGCAGTGCTGGCACTCGCTCCCGTTGTCGATGTGCGGGACCGGCGGCGCGCCGCCGGGGCCGGGGCCCGCCGGCAGGTGGCACGTCCGGCAGTTCATGCCGGGGACGTGCCAGGCGGGCTGGTCGGTCGCCGTCTCGTGCTGCGGCTCCTCGAAGTGGCACACGCGGCAGCCCTGCTCGCGCGAGATCGGGAAGTGGCACTCGCCGCAGTGCGTCGAGGGGTTCGCCGTCCAGCGGCCGCGGTGGGACAGCGGGGCGGTCTCCTCGTGGCACCGGACGCAGTAGTCCGTCTGGTGGCAGACCGCGCAGCTCTTCCGGTCCATGGCCGCCATCACGCCGTGGGTCTTGAGCCGCCACATCGTGTCGTGGCTGCGCGGCATCTCCTCGCGGTGGCAGCGGTCGCAGAAGATCTGGTCGTCGTGGCACATGTCGCAGCGCGCCTCGGCCTTCGCGCGGTCGTTCGCGGCGATGGAGCCGTGGCGCTCCTTCCACAGGTGCTTGTGCGACGCCGGCGGCGTCTTGGCGTGGCAGTCCGTGCAGAAGGCCTGGTCGGCGTGGCAGAGGTCGCAGTGCTGCTCAGCGCGGTCCTGCGCCGTGGCCGCGAGCTTGCCGTGGTCCGCGCGCCAGTTGGTGAGGTGCGACGCGGGGGCGACCTCCGCCCGGAGGTCGCGGTGGCAGGTCTGGCAGTCGTTCTTCCCGCCCTTCTGCTGGTGGCACTGCATGCACGCGGCCATCGTGAACCGGACGCCGACGAAGCGCTCCGCGCCCTTCATCTCGCCGTGGCACGGGAAACACGACGCCGAGTCGGTCGCGTGCTTCGCGTGCGAGAACTTCACGTCGCCGCCGTAGGAGGCGATCGCCTTCGTCCACTTGGGGGCCCCGTCCGCCGTGAAGAACGAGTTCTTCACCTTCTCGGCGTCCGGCTTCTTCTCGTCCTCCTCGTCGTGGCACTCGGCGCAGGTCGCCTCGTACGTCATCTTGCGCGGCTCGAAGGGCTCGCCCTCCTTCCGCTCCTTCATGTGGCAGTCGGCGCACTCGAGGCCCTTGTCCATGTGGGCCGGGTGCGGCATCCGGGGCCCGGGGGCCGCCGCGAACGTGCCGGGCACGACCCGCGCCGCGCCCGCGGGCGGGGCGCTGACGAGGTTCGACGTGAGCGACGGGAGGGGGATCCTCCCGCGCGCACAGGAGAGCAGCACGATCCCGGCGACCACCGGGACCGCCCAACGCAGGGTCTTCTTGGCGGGGCCCATGGGGTCTCCGATCAGAACTCGAACCGGGCGCCGGCCTGGACGGTGACGAAGGTGTCCACGTCGTCGTCCTCGAGGCGCACGGACAGGTCGAACTTCCAGCGCCCCCACGGGGCGTAGGTGGCCTTCACGTACCCGTTCCACGAGTCGAAGCGCTCGCTGGCGGTGTACAGGTCGGTCCGGTAGAGCGAGTAGTCGATGCCGCCGACGAGCTTGAACACGTCGCTCGGCTGGTACCGGGCCTCGAAGGCGCCGGCGAACGTGTCCTCGTCGTCCGACACCCAGTAGTCGGCGGTCACCGAGAACGACCAGCAGGTGCGCGGCCAGCCCTCGACGGCGAGGGTGGCGAAGAACCGCCCGAACTCGCGGTTGAAGGCGCCCTCGTCGTCGTCGTCGTAGAGCGCGCGGCCGGTGGCGCCGACCTCGACGGTCGTGCAGTCCGACAGCGACTTGGCGACGGCGAAGTGCGCGTCCCAGAAGGGCTGCAGCGTCTCCTCGATCGCGTAGTACGGGTCGAGGTCGTAGACGAGGGCGTTCTCCTCCTCGAGCTGCGTGCGGAACGAGCCGCGGAACGTCGCGTTGAGCCGCGGCGAGAACCCGGTGCCGGACAGGCCGAGCTCGCGGGGGTCGTCGTCCACCTGCTGGTACCACAGCCGCGCGTTCGTCCACTCGCTGATGCGCTGGCGCAGCTCGGCGGTGATCAGGTTGTTCGTCGGCCGGCCGTAGAACTCGTTCTCGTCCTCGACGTAGACCCAGTCGAGGCCGAAGTCGCCGCCGCGCCAGGGCCGCAGCGCGATCCCGGCGCCGCCGATGAAGTCGCCCTCGGGCGAGGCCTCGTAGATGTGGGCCGGGACGCCGGCGAACGCCGACGCCTGGAACTCGGCGCACCCGGCGGGCGCGGTGCGGACGTGCACGCCGTCCACGAGGAACGGGTACCCGCCGTCCACGTCCTGCCGGCCGACGCGCACGCGCTCGAGGAAGCCGCCCGCGAACCGGTAGCTCGCGTACAGGTGGTAGAGCCGCCCCGTGACCGCGGAGTCGAACGTGTCGTCGACGCCGTCGAAGACGTAGAAGCCGCTGTTGTCCTGGTCGCCGTCGAGGTCCTCGGCGAGCCGGCCGTAGAACGAGCCGGACCACCCGAGGTCGCTGTCCTTGCGGTAGGTGACCGTCCCGTACTCGTACAGGTCGTTGTCGCTCTCGCCGTCGCCGCTGCGGGAGCGGAACCGGATCGCGATCGAGCCGTGGAAGCAGCACGGCTCCGTCCACGGCCGGACCGCGACCGGCGCGTCGGCCGGGAGCACGCCCGCGACGGCCGACTTCTCGGCCGCCGTCGGCGCCGGCGGCGGCGTCGGCTTCGGGACGTCGGCCGGCAGCACCTCCGGCTTCGGCGCGTCGGCGGGCTTGGCCTCCGCGGGGGGCGGCGGCTCCGTGGCCGGCGCAGGCGACTCGGCGCCCGACACCCCGGCCGCCGGCGCCGCGGGAGCGGACGGCGGCGCCGGCGGTTCGGCAGCGGGCGCTGCCGGAGCGGCCGGCGGAGGCGGCGCGTCCTCGGCGCGGGCGGTCCCGGCGCCGGACACGAGCACGACGGCCCCGAGGACCGCCGCGCACCAACGACGTGTTGTCGAACCCATCACGAGCCGAACCCTCCCTCCCACCCGAACCCGAACGCACCCGAACCCGCGGACGACGGCCGCTCCCCGACGGAGCGCGGCCGACCCGCGGCACATGCCGACGGCGGGGGACCCTCCCAGGACCCCCGCCGCCGGGCTCCGAACGACCGACGATCGACGAACCGTGGCCCGGCACCCGTCCCGCCGGTGGCGGGACGGGTGGGCCGGGGGCTAGTGCTGGCCCTTCAGCGGGACGTGATCGTGGATCTTGTCCTTCGCGTCCTTGGCCTTCTCGAAGTCGAAGGCGTAGTCCTTCGGCATCGTGGGGCACTCCTTGACGTGGCAGGGCATGCACGTCTCGGCCTTCGGGATCACGGCGCCGAGCTTCTCGATCTCCGCGCGCTTGAAGTCGGGGTGATCCTTCTTGTACGGGCCGTACAGGCTGCCCGGGCCGTGGCAGGCCTCGCACGTCACGCCCTGGTTGAGCTTCATGCGCTCTTCCTCGGCGGGCGTGCAGGCGGCGCCGGCGGCGGGCGGGGCCGGGTACCCGGACTCGGTGCCGTAGCCCGTGGTGTGGCACTTCAGGCACTTCGGGTCCTTCGTGTAGTCGGCCTTGGGGTCGAGGCCGCCCGCCGTCTTCTTCTCGGCGGCGACGTCGGGCTTCAGGCTCTCGAACGTCTTGGCCATGCCCGTCTTCTTCCACGACGAGTGCTGCTTGAAGTGGCACTTCTTGCAGGCGTCGGCACCGACGTAAGCAGGCTTGGGGTCGTCGGCCTGGGCCGTCGGGCGGGTCGAGAGCAGACCGCCGACGAGCCCGGCCGTCGCGATCACGCTCGCGACGAGCCAGAAGGAGCGCACCGAGGGATGACGCATGGAGATCTCCGAGGCCCGGCCCGGTCGCCGGCGGCGTTCGCTCGCGCCGGGGACCGTCGGGCCCTACGAATCCTACATCGGTCGTGGGTCGGAAAACGAGAGGCGTCGCGCCCCACGACCCCGCGAACGAAGGGCCGTAAGACGCGAATCAGGCATGGTTTCAGTACGTAGTTCCGATTTCCCCCCGGGGGTCAGGTGACGAGGCCGTAGATCATGAGCGCGAGGAGCGCGAGCGCGATCGAGAGCATCGTGCCGCCGACCACGTAGGCGCGTCGGACGAGGCCCGCGTCCGGGGCGGGCAGGGCCTCGCGGTCGAGGCGCCCGTCGGCCTTCATCCGCTCGTACTCGGCGGGCCGCTCGAGCCTCAGCTCCTCCTCGGGGATGCGGCCCGTGAAGATGATCGGGTCGAGCGGGAACTTCCCGGGCCGCAGGTTGGCGTGGAAGAAGTGCACGCTGAAGATGAAGCCCGTCGCGAGGAGGGCCTCGTAGCTGTGGAGGATGTGGGCGAGGTTGACCGCCCAGCCCGGCAGCACGGCGGTGGACGCGATCGGGAACCACATGATCAGGCCGGTGATGCCGATGAAGCCGACGCCCCACACCTCGGCCCAGAAGTCGAACTTCTCCCAGTAGGTCCACCGGTCGAAGTGCGGCCGCTGGCCGCCCTTGAAGAACCAGCGGAAGTTCGCGCGCACGTCCTGGACGTCCTTCCACCGCGGCAGCATCGTGTGCGGGCCCTTGAAGAGGCCCTTCTCGCCGCGCAGCATGCGGCGGGCGATGTGCACGAGGTAGACGGCGAAGTACGCGAACGTGACCACGCCGCCGAGGCGGTGCAGGAACCGGACCGAGGCCGGCCCGCCGAGCAGCCCGTACAACGTGTGCCCCCACGCGGTGTCGTGGAACCGCAGCGGCATGCCCGTCAGCGCCAGCAGCAGGAACGTCGACGCCACCGTCATGTGGAGGATGCGGTAGAAGGGCGGCCACCGCTGGTACCACCGGCCGCCGAGGTGGCTGTGGTGGGGCATGGGCTCGCGGATCGCGCGGAAGAACCAGAGCAGGATGTGCAGGCCCGCGAGGCACCACACGACGACGATCAGGGTCGTCATGATCGTGCGGGCCCAGTAGAGGACGGGCCACTTCTCCTTGTCGTCGGGGTTCGCGTGCACGGCATAGGTCGCGAACGCGTCCGTCGCGCCCGGGTGGCACGTCGCGCACGTCTTCGTGCGCGGCCCCGGGTGGTGCACCGACGACCTCGGGTCGGACGTCGGGAGGATGTCGTGGGCCGTGTGGCAGTCGGTGCACGACGCCACGCCGCCGCCGCCGAGGTCGGAGACGCGGCCGTGGTAGGTGTTGCGGTACGAGCCGAGCTTCGACTCGTGGCACTCGCCGCAGGTGTCCATCACCTGGCGCTTGAAGTCGGCCTCGGTGAGCGGGTCGCGGACGTGGTGAGGCTTGTGGCAGGTCGTGCAGGTCGCGGGCTCCTTGCCCACGGCGTTCTTGTCGGTCGCGTGCCGGGCCGTCGTCCCGTGCACGCTCCGCTGGTACTGCGCGAGGACGCCGGCGTGGCACTTCCCGCACGTCGCGCTGACGTTGTCGGGGTGCACCGGCGAGGCGGCGTCCTTGACGCCCACCACCTTGTGGCCGCCGTGGCACGTGACGCAGGTCGCGGTGACCACCAGGCCCGACTTCAGCAGGCCCCGGCTGTGCGTGTCGTCGGTGTACCGCTCGGCCATCAGCTTCGCGACCTCGGCGTCGCCGCGGGCGTCGGGCGCGAAGTGGCACGAACCGCACGTGAGCGGCACGTTGAGCGGGTACAGGCGCGAGGCCGGGTCCGTCGACTTGCGGATGTCGTGCGCGGGGCCGTGGCACGCGACGCACGAGGGCGCGCGGCGCTCGGCGGGCGGGGGCTTCTCGCCCTCGGGCGGCAGCTCGGCGGCCTTCTTGTGCGACGACTCGAGGACCTGGGCGGCCTCCTTGTCGTGGCACTCCGCGCAGCCGACGGTCTTCGCCTCCTTCGAGTGCGGCGCGGTCTCGAAGTCGAAATGGCACTCGGTGCAGTCCTTCTTGCCGTGCACCGACGCCGCGTGGGCCTTCGGGTCGACGAGGTGCTTCCCGGCCTTCGCGGGGTCGGCGTGGCACGCGAGGCAGCCGTCGTTCGGCGACGGCTTCGCCGGCGCGGCCGGCGGCGCGTCGTCGTCGCCGGCGCGCGCGAGGGCGCCGCGCACCGACGCGGCGACGATTGCGACGAGGAACACGAGCAGCCCCGCGCCCCACGCCCGCCGCGCGCGCCCGCCCCGTCCCGTCGCGCCCCCCGCCGCCGACCCGGTCACGCGTCCGCCCATGGCGCACCTCCCGCGAGCGGGGCCGGCCGCGCCGTCGCGTCTCGGGACGCTCGGGCCGCCACGGTCGGCGCGCGCTCGCCGTTCCCGCGCGTCGCGCGCGACCTCGGTCGCGCGCGGCCCACGGGAGTCGGAGTATAGGCCTCGAACCGCTGCGCGCTGCCGCGGGAACCGAGCGTTCCCGCGGTCAGGACGTCGTGGAGGCCGAAGCCCCGCTTCCACGACGGAAGAGGTACGAGAAGCCCGCCGCGAGGACGAGCGCCTCGACCACGTAGAAGATCGTGAGCGTCGTGATCACGCCCTGCGTGAAACCGTACGCGTGGAGTCCGATGCCGAGGTGATTCACGTGCCACCACGAGAAGGCGACGATCGTGCCCTGCGCGATCGTGGCCATCGCGATGCCGAAGGTCTTCAGGTAGCCGCCGAGCCGCCCGTGCAGGATCGCGAGCTGCGCGAGGCAGATCATGAGGGCGCCGTTCTCCTTGGGGTCCCAGCCCCAGAAGCGGCCCCACGAGTCGTTGGCCCAGATGCCGCCGAGGATGGTCCCGACGACGCTGAAGAGGAGGCCGAACGCGAGCATCCCGTACGTCATCTTCCCGGCCGACCGGTAGAACGCCTCGTCGCCGGCCCGCAGGCCGAACGTGCGCCCGAGGACCGTCACGTGCGCCAGGGCTGCGGCGACGAGGCCGCCCGTGTACCCGATGGCGATGCACGTCACGTGCAGCGTGAGCCAGTAGTTCGTGTCGAGCACGGCCACCAGCTGCGGCATGGTGTCCTCGCCCTTCAGCGACTCGTAGCTGTTCGCGAGCATGAGGCCCAGCGCCCCGAGGACGGGGGCGAGCGTCAGCGCGATCCCGCGCCGGTCGAACAGCTCGGCCACCGCGCACGCGGCGACGCCGAGGGCCGAGATGAAGAGCACCGTCTCGTACAGCGTGCTGATGGGCGGGCGCTCGCGCAGGATGCAGCGCATCCAGATGCCGGCGACCTGCAGCACCAGCGCGGCGAGCAGCACGGTCCACGCGGCGCCCCGGACCCAGCGGTTGCGCACAAGCCACCCCGCCGCGACCAGGAGGAACGCGAGGATGTAGAGCCCCGCGCCGCGGTGGAACGGGTCGAGGCGGTTGAGCGACACCTCGAGGGGGATCTTCTCGTACTCGCCGCGCGTGCGGGTCATGCGCTCGGCCGTCGCCGCGACGTCGCGCAGGTGCGCGACGAACGCCGCGCGGTCGCCGACCGACCCGCCCATGCCCGCCAGGCCGAGCATCAGGGCCTGGATCTCGGGCGGCAGCGTGATGCCCTCGGTGACCGCCTGCAGCGCCTCGCCCGGCGTGAACCACGTCTCCTGCTCCGAGACGGGCCCGGGCGGCGGGATCATCGCCACGGCGTTCGAGGCCTCGGCCAGCTCGCGCAGGCGCGCGAGGAGGCTCGCGACGCCGGGGTCCGACGCGACGGGGCCGGCGCCGCCGCCGTGGGGGTCGCCGCGCGGGAGCACCCGCGACAGCGACGGCGCGCGCGCCAGCACGTCGGCCACGCGCACGCGCTCCTTGCCGTCGAACACCGCCTTGAGCGCGGGCGACGCCGACACGTCGAGCTCGGCGCGGCCGAAGTCGACGAGGTGCGAGAGCCGCTCGAACGTCGTCGTGCCGCGGTAGAGGTCGACGACGCCGTGCTGGACGGGCGTCAGCCCCTTCGCGTCCTTCTTCATGTAGACGAGCGCCAGCTCGCGCAGCTTGGCGGCCGCGGGCCGGAGCGCGGCGTACGAGTACAGGTCGCGCTTCTTCTTGCCCTCGTGGGCGAGGCCCACCGCGTCGAGCACCTCGTCGTTCTCGACGAGGAAACACGGGTGCGTCTCGGCGACCGACGGCCGGAACACCACGTCGAGCAGCCACGCCGTCGGCGTCAGCTTCTCGCCCGCGGCGTCCTTGGCCGAGCGCTTGTGGGCGATGCCGAGCAGCGTGTACGTCGCGAACGTGTCGAGCGGCTTCACGCGGCCGCCGTCCTGCACGGGCAGGCGCGCCGCGAGGTCGAGGACCTCGTCGCTCCACGGCCCGGCGCCGGCGCCCGAGGGCGCGGGCGCGGCGGGGCCGTCGGCGGCGGCGCGGCCCGCGAGGAGCGGCGACGCGAGGCCCGCGACGAGCACGAGGACCAGCGCGGCGACGGTCGCGGGGCGGCGGAGGGCGGGCGGACGGGTCATGCGGCGCTCCCGGCGGCGGCGCGACGACGCGACTCGCGCGCGATGTAGCGGACGAACTTGAACACCACGAAGTGGACGAAGAGCCCGAGCGCGATCACGTAGCAGGCGTACTTGGGCACCTGGTCGCTCGGGTTGCGCACGACGGAGAAGGTCGAGAACAGCGGCGTGCCGGGCGCGGCGCCCTCGGGCCCCCAGCCGGACTGGTACAGCGTGTACCCGTGGTGGCGCAGGGGCGCGTTCATCGTGATGTGCGACGCGGCGTCCACGCCGTCCTCGGTGCGGGTGACGTACGACGAGAACCGGCGGGCCATCCCGATGCCCGGGTGGTCCTCCTTCACGAACCGGTCGAGCGTCACGCGGAACGGCAGGGTCCAGCGCACCTTGCGGAGCTCGACCTCGAAGCGGCGGCCGTCCTCCTCGTGCACCCACGGGAGGCCGTGCGCGCCCCACAGCAGCGTGCGCGCGCGGACGGACCCGCCGCCCTTCCCGGCGAGCCCGACGAGCGCCCCGGGCAGGTTGCGCTCGGCCTCCTTCTCGGGCTTGCGGGGGTCGAAGCGCCAGCCGTCCACCGCGTCGGCGCCGCCGGCGCGCGAGGGCTCGACGTTGCGGTGCCAGCGGCTCACGACGACGTCGAACGGGAGCCGCGCCGACGCGAAGCGCGCCGTGTCCTCGGGCTCGAGGTCCATCAGCCGGCGCGCCGGGAGCACGAACTCCGTGGCGGCCCCGCCGTCCTTGCGCTCGCGGACGACGATCTCCCAGTCGTGGTAGCTCGCGAACTCGTCCGACGACTGGCCCTCCATGAGGGTCATCTGCCCCTTGTCGGAGAGCAGCCACTCGACGTAGCTGCCGGCGAGCAGCAGGAGGATGCCGAGGTGCGCCACGAGGATGCCCGCGGTCTCGTACCGCTTGCGCATCCGCACGACGCCGCCCACCACCAGGTTGACCGCGAGGAGCGTGAGCACGGGCGTCGCGCCCGGCAACGGGATCGAGAGGAACCCGATGTCGTGGATCACGAACCACGACTCGAAGTACTTCACCTGCACGTCGAGGAGGCTCATGTGCGCCTGCTCGAGCGTCCCGAAGAACGTCAGCACGAGCAGCACGAGCAGCAGGGTGATCGCCAGGGCGTAGGAGCCCAGCGCGGCCACGACGCGTCGCGCGACGAGGGAGAGGGTGCCGGCGGCGGAGGTCGCCGGGGCGGCGGGGAGCGGGCCGTCACTCACGGAAGGACTCGCAGAAGGCGCGGAACCGGTCCTGTTCGCCGCGCACCTCGGCGGCGGGACCCGTCATCTTCACGAACACCATGTCGCCGGGCCGCGGGAGCGCCATGCCGAGCAGCATCGAGCCGGCGGCGCCCGCGCCGCCGCTCATCCCCGCGTACGCGCCCTCGACGGCGAGGAACACCGCGGTGCCGCCGAGGACCTTGGCGCGGGGCAGCGCCTCGAACTCGGCGTCGGTGAGCGGCGCCGCCCCCATCTGGCCGCGCCAGCGGTCGAGGTTGGCGCGGACGCCGCCGGCCGTCCCCTTGAGGATCGACACGGCGACCTCGCTCGACGGCGCGCCCGTGGGCACGAACGTCGCGACGCGCATGGAGCGCGCCGGGCCCTGCGTCCACCCCGCGGGGGCCGTCCACTGGAACGGCGCGGCGGGCGCGGGCGGCTCGGCTCGCGTCGCCGCCGCGGCCCCGGACCCCGGGGCGATGGAGGCCGCGAGCTCGAGGAACCGCGTCACCTCGGCGTCGACCGACGCGGCCGGTCCCGTCAGCTTGAGGAACGCCGTCGCCTGCGGGAGCTCGGCCACGAGGCCCACGAGCTTCGCGCCCTCGACGGTCGCCCCGCCGCCCATCCCGACGTACGTGCCGGTCAGCTCGACCCACCGCGCGGGACGCCCGAGCAGGGTGCCCTTCGTCGGCAGCGCGGCGACCGCCGCCTCGTCCGTCGGCTCGAGCGACATCTGCTTCCGCCACCGGTTGACGTTGGCGACGAACCCGCCGCCCGACGCCGGCAGCGTGCTGAACGTGCACTCGGTCCCCGGCGCCGCGGTCACCTTCCAACCGGCCGCGCGCATGGGCGCCGCGGGCAGCGGCTCCCAGCCCGCGGGCGTGGACCACGTGTACGCGACGCCGGACGACGCCGCGCCGCCCATCGCCCCGTGCGGGTCGGCCCCGTGCGGATCGCCCGGCATCTCGCCGCGCATCCGCTGGTCGAGCGTCGAGCGCGGCGCGGGCACGCCCGCGTGCCCGCGCTCGCGGACGTCCTCGATCTCGGTGACCTCGCTCCCGCCGCAGCCGGCCGTCGTGAGGAGCAGGGCGAAGGCACCCGCGCGGAAGAGCGGAAAGCGGACGGTCATCGGGATCTCGCAGGGGGGATCGGAGCGAAGCGTAGAGACGCCTGCCCGCGCTTGGATAGCACTACGCGTGCCGTTGCCTCCACGCGTGCAACGCAAGTGTCGCATCCCTTCGTCCCGGGCGCGGAAGCCCCGGTGAATCCTGGGGTTTCGAGCCACCCGGGCGTCGGTACGCGAGGCCCGGCGGCCGCCGGGCCTTGCGTCCCCGGACGACGCCTGGGGGATCCTCCCCACTCGCCCGGTTGAAGCCGACCCATACCGGTCCCCGATGGATACCGGGCCGGTCGCGCGGGGGCCCTCGGGGAGGCGGCCGCCCGCGAGGTCGGCGCCCCGGCGGGCCAACCGGCGGCGGCCCGGGCCGGCACGCACCCGCGCGCCGCACCGCGCGGGACTCCGCGTCGGGGCGCGGACCCCCGCTCGGGGAGCCGGCCTACGCGTCGTCGAGGTAGGCGAGCGGGTCGCGGACGACGCGCTCGACGACGGAGGCGAAGAGATCGACCTCTTCCTCTGTGGAATACAAGTACATCGAAGCCCGCAGGTTGTTCTTCGCGGTCCCGGCGGCGTCGAAACGGCGGTGGAGGTAGGCGTTCACGCAGAACATGCCCTTGCGGAGCATGAGGTTGTGCTCGACGTCGCCGATGCGCTCGATGGCGTTCAGGAGCCCGCCGACGGGCGAGGTCAGGGTCACGATCCCGCCGCGGAGCTCGGGGTCGCGGGGCCCGAGGAGCCAGAACCGGTCGTTCTCGAGGGGCAGGAGGCGCTCGGTCAGCCGGCGGTTGAGCGCGCGCTCGTGGGCCGCGATCGCGTCGAGCCCGACGCGCCGCGTCACGTAGTCCACCGCCGCGGCCGCGCCGAGGAACCCGGCGTAGTCCTGGAGGCCGGCCTCGAAGCGGGCCGGCGGCGGCTTGTAGACGACGCGGTCGTGCCACGTGTCGCGGACGGTGTCGCCCCCCACGACGAACGGCGCGACGCGCTCGAGCCGGTCGTACCGCCCGTACAGCGCGCCGACGCCCGACGGGCCGCACATCTTGTGGAGGGAGAACGCGAGGAAGTCCACGCCCAGCGCGCGCACGTCCACGCGGCGGTGCGGGACGCTCTGCGCGCCGTCGAGGACGAGCACGCCGCCGACGCGGTGGACGGCGTCGGCCACCGCGCGGAGGTCGGCGTCGGGGATCGTGGTGCCGTCGAGGTTGCTCGCGTGGCCGAGCGCGACGACCTTCACGCCGGGCCGGATCGCCGCGAGGGCGCGGGCGAGGTCGAACGCGCCGTCGGGGGCGAGGTCGAACGTGCCCACCACCTCGAGGCGCGGGTCGCCGGCCTCCGCGCGCAGGCGGCGCTCGGCCTCGAGCCACGGCACGAGGTTGCTGTTGTGCTCGCGCTCGGAGAGCAGCACGCGGTCGCCGGGGACGAGGGGGAAGCCGTGGGCGACGATGTTGAGGGCTTCGGTGGCGTTGCGGGTCCAGACCAGCTCGTCCGGGCGGGCGGCGTTGACGAACCGCGCCAGCGCCTCGCGGGCCGACGCCTCCTCGGCCTGCAGCTCCTCGGCGAACCACGAGTGGAGCTTGCGGGCCCCCTCGCTCCGCCCGCCGCCGCACGTGGGGAAGTCGGTGTAGTAGCGGGTCACCGCGTCGATGACGGCGCGCGGACGCAGCGTCATGCACGTGTTGTTGAGGTAGACCGGCGGCTTGCCGTTCCGACGGCGGGCGAGGGCCGGGAAGTCGGCGCGGAGCGCGCGGAGGTCGGCGGGCGAGAACGTCATCGCGCGGGATCCTATCCCGCGGCGGGCCTCGCGTCAGGGAGGGGTGCGTGCCGTACGATGGGCCCATGCGTCCGCTCGTCCTCGCCCCGGCCCTCGTCCTCGGCTCGCTCCTGGCGTCCGGCGCCGCCCCGCGGGCCGGCGCGGGCGACGCGCCGCCCGTCGCGCCCCCCGTCGCCTTCGCGGTGCCCGTCGGGATGCCGATCACCCTCGACGGCCGCCTCGACCCGGGCGAGTGGGCCGACGCCGCGCCCGTCGCGCTCGGGGTGCCGGGGCTGACGGTGCGCACCAAACACGCGCGCGGCGCGTGGATGCTGGGCGTGGCGCTGCCCGAGCGGTGGCCCCTCCGCGGCGACCTCCGGCTCTACACGACGCCGGCGCCCGCGGCCGCCGACGACGCCGCGCGGTTCGACCGCCCCGGCTCGGCCCTCCTCGACGTCGAGCCCAACGACCACAACCGCCCCCACGCGTTCCTGCAGGTGCGCGTCGCGCCGCCGGACGGGCCGCCGCGATGGACGCGGACCGACGACCGCGCGCTGGTCCGCTTCGACGGGCTCCGCAAGGCCGCGACGGCGGAGATCGTCGTGCCGCTCGACGTGCTCGGCGTCACGGGCCGCGACGCCGCGGCGCTGCGCTGGACCCTCGCGTGGGCCGTGCCGGGCCGCGCGCCGTCGCTCGTCACGTTCCCCGCGGGCCTCGACCTCGGGCCCGCCGCGCCCGACACGCTGCCGCCGGACTTCGCGACCACGGCGCGCTGGGCGCGCACGACGTTCGCGGAGCCGGCCGGGCCCGGCATCCTCCCGAAGGCCACGTTCGACGCGCTCGTGGCGGAGAGCCGCGACCTCACGCAGCGCGGCGAGCGCGCGCACCGCACGGTGCTCGCGCTGCTCGGCGCGTTCGACGAGCTGCCCGTGGAGCCGACGAAGGTGGACGCGCCGCTCGAGGCCGCCCTCGACGACCTCCGCTGGATCTCGCTGCGCGAGCCGTGGAGCCGCGACGACGGGCGCGCGTACGCGACGGCGCTCTGGAAGCTCAACCGCGCGCCCGAGGCGCTCGGCGTGCTGCGCGCCATGGTCGCCGACGCGCCGTGGACGGACCACCTCGAGGAGCTGCGCCTCGCCGCCATGATCGCGCAGGGCGCGGAGCGCTTCGACGAGGCCGAGGCGCTCTGGACGGCGCTCGCCGACGCGCTGCCGCCCGAGGCCGCGGGCACGTACCGCCGCCACGCGACGACGGTGAAGGAGGTGGCGGCGCAGCACCGCGCGACGCTCGACGCGCGCAAGGCCGACGACGCGAAGGACGACCTGCCGCTCGTGCTCCTGCGGACGTCGCGCGGCGACGTCACGCTGCGCCTCCTCGAGGACGACTGCCCCGAGGCCGTGAAGCACTTCGTGCACCTCGTCGAGGCGACGAAGACGGCGGACGGCGTGCCGTTCTACGACGGGACGCGGTTCCACCGCGTGGTCGGGGCCGGGCTGGTGCAGGGCGGCGACCCGACCTCGCGCGGCGACGGCTGCGCGACCGCGGGGAGCGGCGGCTCGCCGTGGACGATCGCGCCCGAGCCGAACGCGCGGCACGGGCTCTTCCGGGGGTCCGTGGGGTGGGCCATGGCCCTCGACCGCCGCATCCGCAGCCAGTTCTTCGTCATGACGACGCCGAAGCCGGAGCTCGCCGCCGAGGGCTTCTCCTGCTTCGCCACCGTCGTCGCGGGCATGGACGTCGTCGACCGCCTCCAGCAGTGCGACACGCTGATCAGCGCGCGGGTGCTCCGCAAGCGCGACCACCCCTACGTGCCCGAGAAGCGGTGACGCGCGGGCCCGCGGGCGCCGGGCGGGCCCGAGGGCCGTCCGACCGTGCCCCCGGGCCGCGGGAGCGACCCCTCGCGACCTGCGGCCCGCGCCCGCGAGGCGCGGCGCCCGGGCCGGCGTTCGAACGTACGATGCGCGGCGTGCACGCCGGACGATTCGCCCTCGCCCTCCTCGGGGTCCTCGCGACCCTCGGGGCGGCGCTGCGCCCCGCCGTCGCCGACGAGGCCAGCGACTTGGTGGACGCGTACCGCGCCACCACGGGCCGGCGCGACGACGCCGCGTACGCCACCCAGGAGCGGACGCTGACCGCGCTCGCGGACCTGCGGACGCCCGTCGCGCAACGCGCGGTCCGCCGCCTCCTCGACGAGGCGCGCGCCGCGTCGCCCGGCGGCGTGTCGGACCGCCGCCGGCTCGTCCTCGTGCTCGCCGCCTTCGTCCGCCACGGCGCCCCCGAGGACCTCGACGCGGCGCTGCGCATCGTCGAGGGCGAACGCGACCCGGCGCTCGTCGCGGCGGTGCCGCGCATCGTCGCGGGCCTCCAGGCGCCCGCGACGCGCGAGCACCTGCGCGGCGCCGCGTTCCGCCGCGCCGTCCCCGCGCTGAAGGCGAAGCTCGCCCGCGCGCTCGGCGCGTCGGGCGACCGCGAGGCCACGCTCGCGCTGGTCGCGGCCCTCGCCGACCCGGACTTCGACGTGCGGGCCGAGGCGCTCTTCGCGCTCGGCGAGCTGCGCGACGAGGGGGCCTACCCGAACCTGGCGGTCTTCCTGTCGGGCGAGGACCCGCGCCTGCGCGAGGTCGCGGCGCGCGCCCTCGGCCTGCTCGGCGCGCCGCGCGCGGTCCCCGCGCTCGCGCGCGCGCTCGACGACCCGGCGCCGCGCGTGGTCGAGTCCGCGGCGACGTCGCTCGGCGTCCTCGGCGCGCCCGCGGGCGTCGCGCCGCTCATCGAGCGGCTCGCCAAGGCCCGCGGCGCCGACCTGCGCCTCGAGGAGGCGCTCGAGCGCGCGCTGGTCCGCCTCACCGGCAAGGCCGACCTCGGCGCCGACGCCGAGCTCTGGCGCGCGTGGTGGGCCGAGCACCGCGACGACGCCTCGCCGCGCGCCGAGCCCGAGGCCCCCACCACCGTCGCGGGCCCGCGGTACTACGGCTTCCCGGTCCGCACGAGCCGCGCGGTCTTCGTGCTCGACGTCTCGCGCAGCATGGGCTGGAACGGCCGCCTCGAGACCGCGCAGACCGAGCTGAAGCAGGTCCTCGCGCACCTGCCGCCGGCGACGAGGTTCAACCTCGTCACGTACAGCGACACCGCCTCGGCGTGGAGCGAGACGCTGGTCCCGGCCACCGTCGAGAACGTGCGCCGGGCCGCGCGCTTCGTGGACCGGCTGCGCCCCGTCAACGCCACCAACATCTGGGACGGCCTCCGCGTCGCCATGGCCGACGAGGCCGTGGACACCGTGTTCTTCCTCTCCGACGGCTCGCCGACGGCCGGCGCCATCGTGGACCCCGAGACGATCCTGGCCGAGCTCGAGGCCATGAACCGCTGGCGCCGCGTGCGGTTCCACACCATCGCGCTCACCCGCGGCGCGCCGCCCGCGATGTTCGCGGGGAGCGAGGACCCCGTGGCCGCCGCGTCGTTCATGGCCCGCCTCGCGAAGGCGACCGACGGGACGTTCCGCGAGGTGAAGTAGGGCCGCGGCGGCGACGCGCGGAGGTGACGCGTGGAGGTGGCGCGCGGAGGTGGCGCGCGCGATCGCCCCACGGAGGGGGCCCGCGTCAGGCGCCCGCGTCGGCGGGTACCTCGAGCACCGCCGCGAACCCGCCGTCGGCGTCCGCGGTCGGGGCCACGTCGAAGCCGCCGCGGCGGACGAGCCGCGGGTGCGCGGCGAGGAGGCGCGCGACGCGGCCCTCGTTCTCCTCGGGCTCGATGGAGCACGTCGCGTACACGAGCCGGCCACCGGGCCGCACGAGCGGCAGCGCGCGGTCGAGCAGCGCGTCCTGCACGCCGACGAGGCTCGCGACGTCCTCCGGCCGCAACCGCAGCCGCACCTCGGGCCGCCGCCGGAACACGCCGGTGTTCGAGCAGGGCGCGTCCACGATCACCACGTCGAACGACGCGGGGGCGAACGGCAGCGGCCCGTGGGCCGGCACGACGACCGCGCGGGCCGCGGGCCCGCCCGGCGGCCGCGTCGCGAGCGTCGCCGCGAGGTGCTCCACCTTGGCCGGGTCCACGTCGGCGGCGATCACCTCGCCCGGCGGCGCGCCGGGCCTCGCGTCCCGGAGGAGGAGATCGAGCACGTGGAGCGCCTTGCCGCCCGGCGCGGCGCAGAGGTCGAGCACGCGCTCGCCGGGGCGCGGCGCGGCGAGCGGGGCCACGCGCTGGGCCGTGCCGTCCTGCACCGCCGCGCGGCCGTCGCGCACCACGTCGAGCGCGATGGCGTCGCCGTCCGGCGCGAGGACCTCGTCGGGCCCGGCGCCCGCGCGGGCCGAGACGCCCGCGGAAGCGAGCGCGGCGAGCACCTCGTCGCGGCGGCCGGGCCGGGCGCGCAGCGACAGCGGCGGCTTGCCGCAGCCGAGCGCGAGGAGCGCCCGCGTCCGCTCGGCGCCGAGGCGGCCGAGCCAGCGGTCCACGAGCCAGGCGGGGTGCGCGTACCGCACCGCGAGGTTCTCGGCGAGCGACCGCGCCGGGTCCGGGAAGACGGGCCGCGAGAGGCGGAGGGCGAACGTCCCGGGACGGGGGAGGTCGCACCGCGGCTGCTCGGCGCCCTCGGCCTTGCCGTTCACCGAGCGGAGGATCGTGCGGAGCACCCCGTTGGCGAAGCCGGCGAGGCGCGGGTTCGTGCGGGTCTTGACGGCCTCGACGGCGGCGTCCACGGCGGCGAAGGCGGGGATGCGGTCGAGGAAGAGCGCCTGGTAGAGCGCGCAGCGGAGCGCGGCGTGGACGGCCGGGTCGAGCTTGCGCAGGGGCGTCTTCGAGACCGCGGCGAGCAGCGCGTCGAGGGTCGGCAGCCGGCGGACGACGCCATAGACGATCTCGGTCAGCAGGCCGCGGTCGCGCGGGTCGGCGAGCTGGTCGCGGAGCGCGTCCACCGTCTCCTTGGCGCGGGTGCCGTCGCGCTCCATGGCGATCAAGGCGTCGAGGGCGAGGTCGCGGGCGGTGGGCACCGGGCCGACCCTACCCGCCCGGCCCGCCCGCGGCACGGGGGGATCGGGGGGTCGGGGGGTTCCACCGGCCCGGAGTTGTGGCAGGATTCCCCCCCTCTCCGGAGGTCCTCATGGCGTACTCGTCGCGCGGTGGCTCGGCTCGGGGCGGTTCCGGCCGCGGGGGCGGCAGCGCCCGCGGCGGCGGCGGCTCCCCCGCGACGGCCTACGCCGTGGCGGGCGTCCTCGTCGTGCTCGTGGTCGTCGTCTTCATGGTGCTGTCGAAGAAGAAGCCGGTCGCGGAGCTCCCGCCCCCGCCCCCGCCGGCCCCGACCGTGATCGTCCCGAGCGGGCCCACGAAGCCGGGCGAGAAGCCGTACCCGCCGATCACCGAGGCGATGCTCAACGAGGGCCGCAACCTCGTCCGCACGTTCGAGAAGGACGCCGCGACCGCCGACCGCCTCTACACCGACAGCCAGAAGGCCAAGAAGGCGGGCGACGACGCCGGCTGGCAGGCCAAGCTCCGCGAGGCCTCGAACCTCTATCACGGCATCAACGTCAAGTGGAACGACTTCGTGGACCGGCTGCCCACGGGCAACGGCTACGACACGAACGACGTCGAGCGCCACTACTTCCCCCGCGAGGCCGGGCAGGTGCAGCGGTACACGAAGCTCCTCGCGGCGATGAAGTCCGACCTGAAGTGACCACGCCGACGGGCAGGAACCCGCTCCTCTACAACACGAACGGCTTCGCGTTCCACCGCCTCGAGGACGCGGCCCGCCTGCTGGCCGACCTCGGGTACGACGGCGTCGCCCTGACGCCCGACGTCCACCACCTCGACCCGTTCCGCGCCCCGCAGGCCGAGGTGAGCGCCTTCCGCCGCCTCCTCGGCGATCTCGGCCTCTCCGTCGTCGTCGAGACGGGCGCGCGGTTCGTGCTCGACCCCGAGCGCAAGCACCGGCCCTCGCTGCTCGACGACGCCCCGGGCGCGGCGCGGCGCCTCGACTTCCTCAAGCGCTGCGTGGACCTCGCCGGCGACCTCGGGGCCGCGGTCGTCTCGACGTGGTCGGGCTCCGGCCCCGACGACCTCGACCCCGAGGAGGCCTTCGACCGCCTCGCCGACGGCCTCGCGCGCCTGTGCGCGCACGCGGCGGGCAGCGGCGTCCGGATCGGCTTCGAGCCGGAGCCCGGCATGGCGGTGGACACGACGGGCCAGTGGCCGACCGTCCGCGCGGCCGTCGGCCACCCGGCGCTCGGCCTCACGCTCGACGTCGGCCACTGCCTCGCCACGCGGGAGGGCGACCCCGCGCGCATCCTGCGCCGGTACGCCGCCGACGTGGTCGTGCTGCAGGTGGACGACCACCGCGCGGGGCGCCACGAGCACCTCATGTTCGGCGAGGGCGACGTCGCGTGGCCGGAGCTCGCCGCCGCCGTCCGCGAGTGCGGCTACGCCGGCCCCATCGAGGTCGAGCTCTCGCGGCACTCGTCCGAGGCGCCCACGGCCGCACGTCGCTCGCGCGACTTCCTCCGCGCGCTCTTCCCCTCCGGCTGAGACGCGCCATTGGGTGTCCGGCACCGGATGGCGGGTTTGGCGCCCCGCCGGCAAACGCGCCATATGGTGTCCGGCACCGGATGGCGGAACAGGCACGGGGGGGGAACGATCCGGGGCGAGGGACGGCGAGGCCCGGCGGCCGGCGGGCCTCGCGGTCCCGGCAGGTCGCGGCCCGGATTGACGCGGTCTTCACGGCGGGATCGCGATCCGCCCGGAAGCAGGGGGGCGGCGCGTCCCGCGACGTTCCTGCCCGCCTTGTGCCGATTTCGGCGCCGTGGTGGAATCTCCCGCTTCCCCCCCGGCCCCCTGGGTCCCTGGCGCCAGCGCGTCCCCCGTCGTGACGCGCGTCGCCTTCCCGCCCTCGCGGAGTTGTCCCGATGTCCGACACCGTCCCCCCCGCCGATCCCGCGCCCGTCGACCCGGTGGTGCCCGCGCCCGAGGGCGCGCCCGTGACGCCCCCGTCGCCGGAGACCGTCGCGGCGGACGCGGCCGTCGCCGCGGAGACGGCGGCGGCGGTGGAGGCGGCGATGGCGTCGGTCGCGGAGCCGGCGCACGAGGAGGAGGCCCCCGCGGGCGCGGGGCACCCGGCGGAGGGCGAGGAGGAGAAGCCGAAGGAGCCCGCGGCGCCGACGTCGGCGAGCACGCGCGCGCGGCTGCGGGCCGAGGCGCGCGCGAAGATGCTGCCGCGGCTGGCGCACTACCTCGGGCGCGGCGTCGGGGAGAAGGTCGAGGCCATCGTGGCGGCGCTCGAGGCGGGCAAGGACCCGATCTACCTCGGCCGGTTCCGCCGCGACCTCGTGGCCGGCCTCGACGAGCGGCGGATGCTCGACGCGCGGGCGGCGTGGAAGGGCATCCTCGCGGAGGAGGAGCGTCGGGCCGAGCTGCGCGAGCTGCTCGCGTCGCGCGCGGCGCTGACGGAGGAGCTCGCGGGCCGCCTCGAGGCGGCGCCCGACGTCGCGACGATGGAGGACGTGGCGGCGCCGTGGCTGCCGGTCACCGCGAGCCGCGCGACGGTGGCGCGCGGCCAGGGCCTGTCGGGCCTCGCCGACGCGATCCGCCACGCGAAGGACGCGACGGCGCTGTCGGACCTCGCGAAGCCCTTCGTGAAGGAGGGCACCGAGATCGCGACGCTCGACGCCGCGCTCGCCGGCGCCCGCGACATCCTGGCCGAGGGGTTCTGCCTCGACCCGGCGCTGCGCGCGCGGCTGCGCGAGATGTTCCGCCGCGGCGCGGTCCTGACGGTGGCGCTGCGGGCCGACCGCAAGGGCGACGCCGGACGGCACGGCGCGTTCGTCGGGTTCTCGGCCCCGGCCGCGAAGGTGCCGCCGCTGAAGCTGCTGGCGATCCGCCGCGGCGAGCGCGAGCGCGTGCTGACCGTGACCTGCGAGCCGCCGGAGGCCGCGGCCCTCGAGGTCGTGCACGACTCCGCGACGAAGGCGTTCGGCGCCGAGCACCCCCACGCGGGGTTCCTGCGCGCCGCCGCGGAGGACGGCTACCGCCGCATCCTGCGCCCGCTGCTGCAGACGGAGATCCGCGCCGACTTCAAGGCGCGCGCCGACGACTTCATGTCGGAGACGTTCGAGCGCTCGCTGCGCAACCTGCTGCTCGGGCCGGTGGGCGGCCCGCGGCGCACCCTGGGCCTGCGGCCCGACGTCACGGCCGGGCACCGCGTCGCCGCCGTGGACGAGGCGGGGCGCGCGGTCCACGCGGGGCGCCTGCCCCACGAGGCCACGGCGGGCCGTGAGGCCGCGGTGGCGGCGCTGAAGGAGCTCCTCGACGTGCACGCGGTCGAGGTGATCGCGGTCGGGTCGGGCGGCGGGCGCAAGGAGGCGATGGCGCTGGCGGAGGAGGCCGCGCGGGCCACGGGCCGCGAGCTCCTCGTCACCGAGGTCTCCGACGGCGGGACCCGCGCGCTCGAGACGGCGGCGGTCGAGAAGCCGGTGCGCACGGAGACCGGGCTCGAGATCGGCCCGGAGTTCGTCGGCGCGCTGTCGCTGGCCCGGCGCTTCCAGGACCCGCTCGCGGAGTACGTGCGGCTCGACGCGCGGTCCCTCGGCCTCGGGCCGAACGTGCACGACGTGCACCAGGGCCGGCTCAAGGAGCGGCTCGACGACGCCACCGCGTGGTGCGTGGCCCACGTCGGCCCGGACGCGACGACGGCGCCGGCGGAGGTGCTCGCGCACGTCCCCGGCTTCGACGCCGCGAAGGCGAAGGCCTTCGTCGCCTGGCGCGCCGCGGGCGGCCACCTGCACGGCAAGGCCGCGATCGCCGGCGTGGACGGCGTGGGCCTCGCGGCGGCCGAGCAGGCCGTCGGGTTCCTCCGCGTGCCCGGCACCGCGGACCCGCGCGACCGCACCCAGCTGCACCCCGAGCAGTACGCGCTGATCGACGCCATGGCGGCCCAGGTGGGCACCGACGTGGCGGGGCTGTTCCGCGACCCGCGCCTGCGCGCGCGCGTCGACCTCGGGGCCCTCGCGAACGAGGCGACGCCGATGCCCGCGTGGAAACACGCGCTCTGGCAGGCGACCGCCGGCCTCACCGACCCGCGGCCGCGCTTCGCGGTGCCGATGAAGCCGCCGCCGGAGCTCACGCTGCAGTCGCTGCGGCCGGGGCTCGTGCTCGAGGGCCGCGTCACGCGCGCCGTGCCGTTCGGCATCTTCCTCGACGTCGGCCTGCCGGCGGACGCGCTCGTGCCGCTGCCGCACATCGGCGACCGGCCGGGCACCGACCCCGCGGTGGTCGCGCCCGTCGGCGCGGTCGTCCAGGGCCGCGTGCTCGAGGTCGACGTCGCCAAGCGGCGGATCACGCTGTCGATGCGGACCGACGTCCGCGACGAGCGGCGGCCCCGCTTCGACGATCGCGGGCCGCGGGGCCCGCGCCCGGAGCGCGGCGAGCGCCCGCAGGGCGATCGACCGCAGGGGGATCGCCCCCAGGGCGATCGGCCCCAGGGCGACCGGCCCGCGGGCGACCGGCCCCGGTTCGGCGCGGACCGCCCCCCGCGGGGTGCGGGCGGCGGCGCCGGACGTGGACGCTTCGGCGACAAGCGCGGCGGCGACC
>JAEUHO010000355.1 GCA_016795345.1 Planctomycetia bacterium
CTCGAAGGCCTCCTCAGCGGGTACAGAACCCGCTTCCGGGGCCTTCTCGCTGCGCTTGCCGGCCTCGCTTCGGTCTCGCCCGGCTCGCGACGAGGGTCCTCGGCCGGCCTCCCTCGGCTGCACCGCGTCCTGCGAGCGAGCGGCCCGACGAGGAGGAGCGCCAGCAGGCGCGACGACGAGGAGGGGGACGCCAGGCACGGTGCGTTGCGCACCGGGCCTCGCGTCCCCGCGCCCCCCGACCCGCCCCCAGCGCGGCCGTGCCTCCCCGACGAAGATCCCGTCTACTTCACTCCCTCTTGCACGTGAACGTGAATGGGTTGGGCGAGCCTGTGGATATCGGGGTCTTCGAGGAGCGTGGGTCCGCGGCGGTTGGTGAAGTCGTCGTCGGGTCGGTACTTGTCGTGGGCGGCCTTGGCGGCGGCCGCGCGGGGTTCGTCGCCCAGCGCCTGGTAGGCGCGCATCGCCCAGTACCAGATCTCCCAGTCCTGCGCGTCGATCTTCATGAAGGCGTCGCAGACGTCGAGGGCCTCGCGGAACTTGTCCTGCTGGAAGAGGACGTCGGCCAGCCGGCGGTGGGCCTCGCGGTCGCGGGGGAACGTCTTCAGGACGGTGCGCAGGTCGGCCTCGGCGCCGGCGAAGTCGCCGCCGGGGCTGTTGCGGCGCGCGATGGCGCGGAAGAAGAACGCCTTCGCGTGCGGGGGCGCGCCGCGCTCGGCGTAGACGCGGAACGCCTGCTCGATGGCGGCGGTGGCGTCCTCGGTGTCCTGCTTCGCCATGGCGGCGCGCGCCACGTTCACGAACCCGTCGGGGTACTTGGGGTCGATGCGCGTGACGAGCCGGAACAGCTCGCGGGCGCGGTCGGGGTCGCCCTGGATCAGGTGCGCGATCGCGAGGTCGTTGATGCGGTCGCGGTCGTCGGGGAGCTGCAGCTTCAGCGTCGTCGGGTCCGGCGCCGCGCCGGGCGTGCCGTCGGCGGTGATCGGCAGCGCGAACGGCTTGGTGGTCGCCATCTCGACGACCGGCATCTTCCGGAGGTCCACCTGGATCTTCTCGCCGGGCACCAGGTAGTCCTTCTCGAGCTGGTGCTCGATGGTGTAGCCGTCCTTGCTGCCGAGGACCTGCGCGACGTTCCGCATGTGCGCCATGCTGAACTTGCGGTACTTCAGCGTGGCCTTGAGCTCGAGCCGGCCCGACGCGCCCTCGGGGACGCGGAAGCGGTAGCGGACGACGTCCGCGGTGCCGGGGCCGATGCGGCGCGCGTAGATCAGCGTGTAGAGGTCGTTGGCGACGCGCGAGACGAAGCGGCGGCCGTCGCGCTGCTCCCAGTACGCGCGGTACTGCTCGGCCGACGGGTCGAGCTCGCCGGTGACCGGGTCGATCCGGCCGCTCGCGTAGAACGCGGGCTGGCCCTCGACGTTCGCCTCGAACGCGACCCACACCTCGTTGCTGTCCACCGTCCCGGCCGGGAAGGCGTGCCCGACGCCGAGGTTGCGCACGACGACGTGGGCCTCGACGACCTCGCCGGGCTTGACCGCCGGCAGCGCCACGGGCGCCGGCAGGAACGCGCGCCCGCCCGGCAGGATCACCTGGGTGATGTCCACGCGGCATGCGGTCGAGAGGAACGACTTGATGCGGTCGATCATCGCCGTGTCGCCGCGCAGGAACGGGAGCGCGGTGTTGGCGGCGCCGAACAGGTGGCTCCGCACCATGCCCTTCTCGTCGGCCGCGGGGTCGCCCTTGCCCTCCACGAGGGGCATGTGGCAGTCCTGACAGCGCTTGGCCGCCGGCGGGTGGTAGAAGCTGCGCGCGTTGCCCATGGAGACGCCGCTGTCGTCGTGGGCGTCGAACTCGTCCTGGGCGCGGGCCCAGCGCCAGCGGGTGAGCTCGGGGGGCGGCTCGGCCTTGTGGCAGACGGAGCAGAAGCCCGACTCCTCCACGTTGTGCGGGCGCATGCTCTCGACGTGGGCCTTCGGCTTCAGGCGGAGCATCACGTCGTGCGCCTTGCGCACGAGCTCGCTCCCGCTCTTCTCGCCGGCGTACACCTTGCGCGCGCGCAGCACGTAGTCGGCGTTGCCGTTCGTGCTGCGGGGCTCGATGGCGTGGCACGCCACGCAGGTGAGCCCGGTGCGCGCGTCCTCGCTCAGCATGTCGAGCTCGGGCGCCGCGATCAACGCGAGGCCCGACGCCTCGTCCTTCTTGAACAGGAGCGCCGGGTCGTGGCAGCCCGCGCACCACCGCGCGTCCTGCTTCGGGAACCGCTGGCGGAGGTCGAGGATCGCCGCGCGGTAGAACGGGTTCGTCATCGACGCGTGGCGGTGCGCGCTGCGCTTCCACTCGTCGGTGATCACCTGGTGGCACGTCGCGCAGCTCTCGAGGTCGCGCAGGTCCTCCGACGTCAGGGTGAGGTCGCCCGCGCCGCTGGTGACCGACGACGGGAAGAAGTGCTCGCGCGCCGCCTCCGCGGCCTCGGCCGTCCCCGACTCGAAGATCGACGCGTGCCCCGGGTCGGCCTGCTCCCAGGCGTGGAGCCCGAGGCCGACCGCCGCGGTCGCGGCGAGGCCCGCGCCGAGGACGGACCACCGGGCCGGGTTCGTCCCGAACCGGCGGTGGAGCAGGTAGAGGCCGAGGACGGCGAGGCCCGCGATCGCGTGGAGCGAGCCCGTCGTGTCCGACGCGCCGCTCGGCTCGGCGACCAGCGAGACGCCGGTGGCCGCGGTGGCGAGCGCCGCGAGCAGGACCACCGCGCCCGACAGCGCGATGAACGGCTTGCGCTTCGTCTGCGCGACCGCGTGCGGGATCGCGAAGACGAGCAGCACCGGCACGAGCAGCGCGCCGACGACGAGGTGCACGATCAGCGCGCTCATCGCCGACGGCGACGCCCCGGGCGTCGAGACGAGGAACACGCCGGTCCCGGCCACGAGGACGGTCCCGAGCAGGAGGGCCCGCACGAGGGGCTTCTGCCACGGCGAGAGGATCTCGCGGGGGGCCGGCGGGTTCGCGGGGGGGTTCGGCACGGGCGGGCTCCGGTGCGGGGCCGGCGGCGGCCGGGCCTCGCGGTCCTCGGGGGAGGGAGTCCCCCCGGGGGGGACCCATTCTGCAACGGGACACGACGGGTCTCGATTCCCGCCGAGCCCCCCACCTCGGCCCGCGGGCGGTCGGATCGACGGCGGCCGGTATCCTCCCCGGTCACGCCGCCCCCGGAGGGTTCCCCGCCGTGTTCACCAACGTCAAGGACGGTTTCCTCGCCGAGCTGAAGTCCATCGACGACGCCGGGCTGCGCAAGCGCGAGCGCGTCATCACCACCCCCCAGGGGGCGACGATCCGGGTGGCCGCGGGCCCCGAGGTCCTCAACTTCTGCGCCAACAACTACCTCGGCCTGGGGAACCACCCCCGGTTGATCGAGGCGGCGAAGCGCTCCCTCGACACCCACGGCTTCGGCATGGCCTCCGTGCGCTTCATCTGCGGCACCCAGGACCTCCACAAGCAGCTCGAGGCCGAGCTCGCCCGCTTCCTCGGCTTCGACGACGCGATCCTCTACACGTCCTGCTTCGACGCCAACGGCGGCCTCTTCGAGACGCTCCTCGGCGAGAACGACGCCATCGTCTCCGACGCGCTCAACCACGCGTCGATCATCGACGGCATCCGCCTCGCGAAGGCCCACCGCTTCCGCTACGAACACCTCGACTTCAAGGACCTCAAGGCGAAGCTCGACGAGGCCAAGGCCGTCGGCGCCCGCCGCATCCTCGTCGCGACCGACGGCGTCTTCTCCATGGACGGCGACATCGCCGACCTGAAGACGCTCTGCGACATCGCCGAGTCGTACGGCGCCATGGTCATGGTCGACGACAGCCACGCGACGGGCTTCGTGGGCCGCACGGGCCGCGGCACGCCGGAGCACTGCGGCGTCATGGGCCGCGTCGACATCCTCACCTCGACGCTAGGCAAGGCCCTCGGCGGCGCGTCGGGCGGCTTCACGTGCGCCCGCCAGGAGATCGTCGACCTCCTGCGCCAGCGCTCGCGCCCGTACCTCTTCAGCAACACGGTCGCCCCGCCGATCGCCGCCGCGTCGCTCGAGTGCGTGCGGATGCTCGCGGGCTCGACCGCGCTGCGCGACAAGCTCGAGGCGAACACGAAGCGCTTCCGCGAGGGCATGACGAAGGCGGGCTTCCAGATCCGCCCCGGCGTCCACCCGATCTGCCCGCTGATGCTCGGCGACGCGAAGCTCGCGGTCGAGATGGCCGACGCGATGCTCAAGGAGGGCATCTACGTCATCGGCTTCTCGTTCCCCGTGGTCCCGAAGGGCCTCGCGCGCATCCGCATCCAGATCTCCGCCGCGCACGACGCCGACATGATCGACCGCGCCATCGCGGCGTTCACCAAGGTCGGCCGCTCGCTCGGCGTGATCAAGTAGGGCCGGCGGAGGCCCCCACAGCGCCGTCGACCTCCCGGGACCGCGGGGGCCGGCGGGCGGCGCGGGGCCGCGGGCCGCGCGGGCCCGGCCCCGCGCCCGCCCCCCGCCGGTGCCCGG
>JAEUHO010000358.1 GCA_016795345.1 Planctomycetia bacterium
GGACCGGGATCGTACCGACGAACGCGCCCGCCTCGAGGTCGAGCAGGCCCCATCCCCGCCCGCCGATCGTCACGACAAGCCTCCCGTCCTCGCGGGCGCCGTACACCGCCGCGCCCGACGCGTCGCCCAGCGCCGCCGGCACCTCGAGGTCGCGCCGCTCGCCCGAGCCGAGGTCCACCCGCGCGAGTCCCGTCGCGGTCGCGACGAGCGCCAGGTCGCCCGCGACCCGCGCTACGTAGCGGTCCGTGGCGAGGAGGCCCGGCGCCGCGACCCGCGTCCCGGCGCGGCGGTCCACGAGCGCCCACGCGCGGGCCGACGGGGTTCCGGGACGGCCGGACCCGCGCGTGGCGAGGTAACGGCCCGGGCCGATCCACACCACGCCTTGGTCGCCGCCGTCCACGATGAGCGGCACGGCGTCGCGGTCCGGGTCGCCGCCGACCGCGAGCCCGACGGTCGTGCCCTGGCGCGCGAACGTCCAGCCCCACGGCTGGCGGAAGACCCAGCCCGACCCCGCACGGACCGTCTCGACCCCCGACCCGTCCGGCCCGTCGCGCTCGAGGCGGTCATGGAGCGCCCACTCGAGGCCTCGGGGCCCGCGGTGGCTCGAGGACCGGCGGGCGGCGGCGCGCTCGCATGTCTCCCGCGCCTCGGGCGGGAGCGGCGCGCCGGTGGCCGCGTCGAAGTGCGCGCGGGGCGTGAGTCGAGACGCCGAGAGGTCGCCCAACTCGACGGCCCCCGCCGTTGCGAGGAGCGGCGACGTCCCTTTGCCCGTCGTGGACGCCACCCACGCCCCGACGGGCCCGAGCGGCTCCACCGTCCCGTCGCGCAGGTCCACGCGCAGCGGGCGGTTCGTTGCCCAGTGCTCGCCCCGGCGCAGGTTCACCCACGCGTACCGGGCGCCGAACCCGATCGTCACCTCGAGCCGCGCCTCGGGGTCCTCGGGGGCCACGTGCATCCACCGGTCGTGGCGGACGTCCACCCATGCGTACCCCGCCGCCGTCGGCAGCAGCACGAGGGGCAGGCCCAGCCACGCCGCGCGTCCCAGACGCCCCTGGTGGCGCAGACCGCGCACGAAGCCCCACGCCGCGCCGACGAGCGCGATCCCGAGCAGCACCGCGAGGGCCGCGGGCAGCTGAGGGAGCAGCGTGTCGAGGAAGCCGCCCTCGCCCCACACGAGCACCGCGGGCGCGGCCAGCAACGCGGGAACGCCCAGCGCGAGCGTGACCGCCGTCGCGCCGCGGGGGACCCACGTCGAGGCGAAGAGCACCCACGTCGAGAACGTCAGGGCGCCGAGCACGAGGAGCGCGGCGCGGCCGTCGAGCGCCGCCACGACGTCGGCGAGGGACCGCGTGCCCGGGAACACCGCGCACGCCGCGGCGAACCAGGCGAACGTCCACGCGACGGCGGCCAGCACCGCGAGCCCGAGGAACGCGAGCTTGCCCGCGCACGCGCGTCGCAGGCCGCCGGGCAGCCGTCGCAGGCCGTCGATCGTGCCGCGGGCCCGCTCGCCCGCGAACGATTCCGTCGAGACCGACAGGGCCGCGAGCAGCGCCATGGCGCCGAGGACCTCCGGTAGCAGCGCCGCCATGCGGACGCCCGCGCCGGCGAATCCGACGAACGCGGCCCCGACGAGGACCGGGACGGCCACCGCGAGGCCGAGGAGCACGGGCCGGTGCTCGCCGGCCTCCCGACGCAGGTGTGCGACGAACGGCTTCACGACATCCTCCCCGCGGCCATCGCCGCTTTCCATGCGGCCTCGACCGGTGAACCTTCGCGAGCCGCCGAGGCGGCGCCCGCAGCCTCCGGGTCGAGCGCGGTGAGGCGCCCGTCCGTCAGCAGCACCATCCGATCCGCGAGCCGAGCCGCGACCGAGAGGTCGTGGGTCGCGCAGAGGACCGCGCGCGGCCGCGTGCCGAAACCCCGGATGACGCTGCGCAGGACCTCGTCGCGCGCCATGGGGTCGAGCCCCGAGAACGGCTCGTCGAGCACGAGCACATCCGGATCCGACCCCAGTGCTGCCGCGAGCATCGCCTTCATCCCCTGCCCCTTGGACAGTGCGCGGAACGGGACGTTCGTCGGGACCGAGAGGACCTCGAGAACCGACGACACCACCGCGTCCGACCATGTCACGTGGTGCGCGGCCACGAATCGCAGGTACGCGGCCACGGTCATCCACCCGGGAACGTCCGGACGATCGGGCACAAACCCGACGCGCCCTCGGACCGCGTCCGGTGCGGTCGCCGGGTCCAAGCCCCTGACTCTGATCTCTCCCCTGGCTCGGGGCAGCAGCCCGAGCAGTGCTCGCAGCAGCGTGCTCTTGCCCGCGCCGTTCTCGCCGAGCAACACGACCACTTCCCCTGGGGCGACCGTCAGGTTCACCCCGTCGAGCACGCGCCGGCGGCCGTAGCCGACGACGAGCCCCGTCACGACGATTCCGCCGCTCATGTCGCCACCTCCCGACCCGCCGCGCTCACGGGGGTCGCCTTCCGGGCTGCGGCGTCGAGTGCCGCCGATACCGTTGCCTCGATCTCCGCCAGGCCGTGGCCGGCTCGGGCCGCTTCCTGCGCGGCGCGCGCGAGGGCCTCGAGCGTCGCGCGCCCGCGCGCGGCCCGCGCCCGCGCGGGCGCTCCCTCGGTCACGTACACCCCGGAGCCGTTGCGCCCCTCGACCACGCCGCTGGCCTCGAGCTCTCGATATGCCTTCCCGACCGTGTTCGGGTTGACGAGGGCTTCTTCCGCGAGGCCGCGAACGCTCGGAAGTCGGTCGCCGGGGAGGAAGGCGCCGCGCGCGACCGCGTCGAGCACGGCCTCGACGAGCTGGCGTGAGGGCGGGACGTCGCTGCGGGGATCGATGGAGATCGTCACGGCGACCGTCTGATCGTCTTAGGACGGTCGAACGCTCAAGCGAATTCCATCGGACGCCGAGCCGACGACCCCGGGGCGCGATCACTTCCCACGACCGGGGGGCACGAACGCGCTGCGCGCCCCCGGGGGCACGCGACCGAAGCCGGGTCCTGTCGGCCGGCCAGCCCTACGAACCCACCGCCGAGGCCCGCGGCTGACAACGCCGCGCAGCGGGCCTCGCGGTCCCGGGAGCCCGACCGCGGACCGGGGAGAGGGCACGGTGAGCGGGGGCGGGCGGGGGATCGGCGGTGAGCGCGGCGGCGGTGAGTGGGGCGGCGGTGAGCGGGGCGGCAGTCAGCGGTGCGGGGTGCCGTCGACGACGCGGGCCTTGAGGATGCGGTCGCCGACGATGATGCGGTCGATCGTCGCGAGGCTCGCGTCGTCGGTCGCGCGGCCGTAGGCCGTGTAGCCGCCGTCGAGGTGGGGCGCCGCGCAGTGCATGAGGAAGAGCTGGCAGCCGCCCGTGTCCTTCGTCGACTTCGGCATCCCGAGGACGCCGCGGAGGAAGGGGACCTCGGTGATCTCGTCGGGGAGCGAGTAGCCGGCGTCGCCGCTGCCGTCGCCGCGCGGGTCGCCGCCCTGGATCACGAAGGCGGGCACCACGCGGTGCCACGGCGTGCCGTCGTAGACGCCCGCGGCGGCGCAGAGGAAGAGGTTGGCGACGTGCACCGGCGCCTCGTCGGCGGCGGCGGGGGCGAGCTCGATCGCGCCGCGGTTCGTCTCGAGGACGACGCGCGCGCCGCGGTCGAGGATCACGTCGGTCAGGCGGAGGAGCTCGTCGACCGAGAGCCACGGGCCGCCCTGCGTGAGGTCGAGGCCGAGGATCGGCGCCTTCGGGCGGGGGAGGCCGCGCCAGTCGTTCGCGACCGGGTCCGGGGTCGCGAGGCGCGGGTCCTTCGGCGCGAGCTTGCCGAGCGTCGCGCGCGCCGCGCGGCGCACCGTCGGCGCGGGGTCGGCGAGGCCGCGGTCGAGGAGGGCCTTGAGCGCGGGCGAGAGGCCGGCCTTGGGGAGGCCGTCGGGGAGCGCCTCGAGGATGCCGCCGCGCGCGTCCGCGCCGGCGCGCGTGGCGTCGCGGTCGTAGGCGGCGACGACGGCCTCCTCGTGCGGCGCGCGCTGGGCCGGGTCGTCGACGCCGGCCGTGGCCTTGAGCAGCACCACCGCCGCCGTCCCGCGGACGATCGGGTCGGCGTCCTTCGTCGCGGCGGTCGCGGCCGCGGCCCAGTCGCCCGCCGCGGCGTCGTCGGCGATCGCGTCGAGGAGGAAGGCGCGCAACGCGGTGGGGAAGTCGCCGCGCGCGAGGTAGGCCTTCAGCCGCAGGCGGTTCGGCGGCGTCGCCTCGCGCGCGAGCGCGCGCAGCGCGCGGCGCACGGCGGGGGTGTCGGGCACCGGCGTCACGAGCGGGCCCGGCGGCGCGGGCGGGGCGTCGACGCCGTCCACCCACATCTTGCCGAGGACCGCCACGTCGGCGCGGTCGGCCTCGGTGCGCGCCTGCTCCATGGCGAGGACGTACGCGATCTTCGCGGCGTCGTCCTTCTGGCCCTCGAGCGCGTCGAGGGCGGTCTCGCGCACGAGCGGGTCGTCGTGCGCCGCGGCCTTCGCGAGCGCGTCCACGACGGCGGGGCCCGCGTGGACGGCGCCGAGGCGGAACGCGACGTCGGCTGCGATGCGCGGCGACGGGTCGGCGGTGGCGGCGAGCAGGAGCGCGGCGGTCTTCCCGAGGCCCTCGGCGCCCGGGACGAGCTCGCGCGGCG
>JAEUHO010000348.1 GCA_016795345.1 Planctomycetia bacterium
CCGCTCCAGGCCCTCGAGCTGGTCCGCAGCGGCGCCGCCGACGCCTTCGGGCTGAGCGAGGCCGAGCTCGCGATCGCCGCGGGCAGCCACAGCGCCGAGCCGCGCCACCTCGACGCCGTCCGCTCCATGCTGAAGGCCGGCGGCATCCCCGAGACGTGCCTCCGCTGCGGCGGCCACCGCAGCGTCAACGCCAAGGTCGCCTTCGCGCAGACCCGCGACGGCGTGGCCCTCACGTCGCTCCACTCCAACTGCTCCGGCAAACACGCCGGCATGCTGCTCACCGCGAAGCACAAGGGCGCGCCCCTCGAGACCTACACCGAGCTCACGCACCCCGTGCAGCTCGCCATCGCGTCGCACGTCGTCCTCTTCGGCGGCGTCCCGCGCGAGAAGGTCCTCGCGGGCGTGGACGGCTGCGGCGCGCCCGCGCTCGCGGTGCCCATGGAGGCGATGGCCCGGTCCATCGCGAACGTCGCGAGCCCCGACGGGATGCCGCTCGACCTCGCCGCGGCGGCGCGCCGCGTCGCGCGCGCGATGATCGCGCACCCCGAGATGGTCGCGGGCGAGGACCGCTTCGACACCGACCTCATGCTCGCCGCGCGGGGCCGCCTGATCGCGAAGGCCGGCGCCGAGGGCGTCTTCGTCGTCGGCGCGGCCGAACGCCGCCTCGGCCTCGCCATCAAGGCCGACGACGGCGCCGACCGCGGCTACCGCCTCGTGGTGCTCGAGGTGCTGCGCCGCCGCGGCCTCCTCGACGACGACGCGTTCGGCGCGCTCGCGAAGAAACACGCGCCGCCCATCGTCACGAACCTCGCCGGCGAACCCGTGGGACGCATGGAAGTCGCGTTCTGAACGACGCGCCACGGCGACGCCACGCCGCGACGCGCGGACGGCGGCCCGGGGGACCGCGAGGCCCGGCGGCCTCCGGGGGGAACCCCGCGCGCCCGCGCCACGTCCATTCTCCGAGCGGCTTCGCGCCGTCGCGGCCCCGCCGCGTCCCCACCGCGTCCCCACCACGTCCCCACCCTGCTCCCGGAGGCACCATGGCCGTCGTCGCGTTCCCCCACCGCTCGCCGCGGCGCCCGGGCGCGCTGCGCGTGCTGCCGGCGGCGGGCGCGACGATCGCCCACCCCCCCCCGATGTCCCGCCCCCGCCACCGCACCCGTCGCATCGTCCACGTGTCGGACGTGCACTTCGGCAGCCCCGGCGTGACCGAGCGCACGGTGCCCCTCCTCGCGGCGATCTCCGACCTCGCGCCGTCCGTCGTCGCGGTCTCGGGTGACCTCACGCGCCGCGCGCACCCCGAGCAGTTCCGCGAGGCGCGCCGCTTCCTCGACGCGCTGCCGTCGCCGTACGTCGTCGTGCCGGGCAACCACGACGTGCCGTTCGCGCCCTGGCTCCGCTTCCACCGCCGCCACGCGCGGTTCCTCGCCCACGTGGCCGACGAGGCCGCGCCCTGCTTCATCGACGACGACCTCGCCGTCTCGGGCATGGACACGACGCGCGGCTTCGCCATCGACGGCGGCCGCGCCCGCCGCGGCGCGCTCGCGCTCGTCGAGGAGCGCTTCGCCGCGCTGCCGCGCACCGCGTTCCGCGTCGTGGTGGCGCACCACCCGTTCACGAAGCAGCCGGGCCGGCGCAGCAGCCTCGCCGTGCAGAAGGCGCGCCGCGCGCTCGGCGTGTTCGACCGCCTCGGCGTCGACGCGGTGCTCACGGGCCACCGCCACGAGACCGTCGTCGTGCCGGTGACGCACGTCGCGCGCGAGGTCGAACGCCCCTTCCTCCTCGTGCAGGCCGGCACCGCGACGACCTACCGCGGCCGCTGCACCGAACGCGGCCGCAACTCGTTCGTCACCCTCGACGTCGGCCGCGACGACGTCGTGGTGGTGCGGCACGTCTACGACCCCGCCGAGGACGCGTTCGTCGCCGAGCGCCCCCAGCATTTCCCGCGACTGCCCGGCCCCGGCCCCGACGTGGCCTGACGCGGTCGCGCGCGCCGGGACGCGAGGCCCGTGCGCCGCCGACCCCGCGGGGGACCGGGCCTCGCGTGCCGCGCGCGCCTCCTGCGTCACGCGCGCGGTCGCGCCCGACGCCGGCCGCGGACGCGCACGGGCCTCGCGTACCATGGGTGGGTGCCCGCCGACGCCCCCCCGCTCCCGCCCCTGCCGCCGCGGCCCGCGGACGCGCACAAGGCGTCCGTCGGGCGCGTGTTGATCGTCGGCGGGTCGATGGGCATGGCCGGCGCGCCCGCCCTCGCGGCGCGGGGCGCGCTGCGCGCGGGCGCGGGCCTCGTGACCGTCGCGGTGCCGCGGCCCGTCCAGGCGATCGTCGCGGGGTTCCTGCCCGAGGCGATGACGGTGGGCCTCCCCTGCGACGGCGAGGGCGTGCTCGACGCGTCGGCGGACGAGGCCCTCCGTCCGCACCTCGAGCGCGTGCACGTCGTCGTGGTCGGGCCGGGGCTCGGTCGCGCGCCGGCCGTCGAGGACTTCGTGCTGACGCTCGCCCGCGTCGTCGAGCGCCCCCTGGTGCTCGACGCGGACGCGTTGTACGCGCTGCGGGGCCGGCTCGCCGAGCTCGCCGCGCGCCGGGCCCCGACGGTGCTGACGCCGCACGAGGGCGAGGCCGCGCAGCTGCTCGGCGAGAAGCCGGGCGGGGCCGCGGCGCCGCGCGAGGCGTGGGCCCGGCGCATCGCGGAGGCCGCGCGCGGCATCGCGGTGCTGAAGGGCCCGGGGACGCTCGTGTGCGACGGCCCGCGGTGCGTCCGCAACACGACGGGCGGACCGGTCCTCGCGACGGGCGGCACGGGCGACGTGCTCGCGGGCGTCGTCGCGGCGATGCTCGCGGGCCTGCCGGCGACCGGCGGCGACGCGTTCGGCGCGGCGTGCCTCGCCGTGCACGTGCACGGCCGCGCGGGCGACCGCTGCGCGGCGGTCCGCGGCGACCGCGGCACGCTCGCGAGCGAGGTCGCCGACGAGGTCCCCCACGCCATCGCCGAGCGGGTGGCCGCGGCGCCGCGATGAGCGCGACCCGCGCCGTCGCCGCGCGGCTCGTCGCCGTCGTCGGCGCGCTCGCCGCGATCGTCCCCGCGGCGCTGCGCGCGCCGGGCCCCGCGTTCGCCGACGACGGCCGGCCGCCGGGCCTCGCGTGCCCCCCCGCGGCCGCGGACCCGGCCGCCCGCGTCGAGCACGCGCTGGCCGCGCTGCGCGACCCGTCGCCCGCCGT
This sequence comes from Planctomycetia bacterium, assembly GCA_016795345.1. Classification (GTDB taxonomy): domain Bacteria; phylum Planctomycetota; class PLA2; order PLA2; family JAEUHO01; genus JAEUHO01. The sequence continues at coordinate 3,220 of JAEUHO010000348.1, forward strand.
CGCGGCCGCGGCGGCCCGCGCGCTCCTCCTCGCGGGGCCCGCCGGCGCCCGCGCGGCCGCGGACGCGCTCCGACGCGGGGACGCGCCGGAGGCGGCGCGCCTCGCCCTCGTCGAGGTGGTCGGCGCGATGACGACCGCGGACGCCGACGACGCGCTCGAGGTCGCGGCGCGCTCGACGTGGCCCGAGGTGCGCGCCGTGGCGGCCCGCGCGCTCGGCGCCGGCCGGTCCGACGCGGGGACGACCACGCTGGCACGGCTCGCGCGCGACGCGTCGGCCGGCGTGCGGGCCGCGGCGCTCCGCGCGCTCTTCGCGCTCGAGACGCCCGCGGCCGTCGCGGCGCGGCGCGCGCTGCCCGTGGACCGCGACCCGGAGCTCTTCGCGCTGCGGCTGCGCCTGCACCGGCTGCGCGGCGACGACGCGCCGGAGCTCCGCGCGCTCGCCACCGGCGCCGCGGCGTTCGCGCGCGCGCCCGCCGTGCGGGTGGAGGCGGTGCGGTGGCTCGCCTCCCACGGCGGGGCGGAGGCCGACGACGTGCTCGAGGCCTTCGTCGCGGAGACGTGGGGCACGCCGGAGGAGGGCCGGGCCGTACGGCGGGCGCTCGGCGTGCCGTCGGAGGGCTACGTGCGGGCGACGGAGCGCTGCGCCGGCACGGAGGCCCTCCTGGCGCTGCTCCTGCGGCCGACGACGCCGCTCGCGACGCGCGCGCTCCTCGTCGAGCTGGCGGTGGAGGCGCTGGCGCGGCCGCAACGCGCCGCCGGCGCCGAGATCGACGAGGAGGCCCGCGCGACCCTCGAGGCGCGGCTCCCCGCGGTGGGCGCGGCGCTCGTGGGTCCGACGACGCGCGCGTTGCTCGCCGGGCGCTTCGACGACCCGAAACACGGCACGCGCCTGCTGGCCTCGTTGCCCCCCGCCCTCGCCGTCGCGAGCCTCGGCGACCTCGCGCTCGGCGAGCCGCCCGAGCCCGTCCTCAAGTCGGTCGCGGGCGAGCTCGCGCTCCTCCGTCGCGTGGGGCGCGCGGAGGTCGCGGACGCGCTCCGCGCGCCGCACCGCCCCGCCGACGTCCGCGCGGCCGCGGTCGGCGCGCTCGCCGACGAGCCCGAGGCCGTCGCCGCGCCGCGCCTCGCCGCGGCGCTCGACGACCCCGACGTGGACGCCGCGAGCCGCGCCGCCGACGTGCTCCTCGAGCGGCGCGCGCGCGGCGAGGCCTCCGCCTGGCGGGCGCTCGCGCGCGCCGTGCTCACGGAGCCGACGCGGCCGTTCGAGCGCACGCTCCTCGACACCCTCGCCGCCGCCCCCGACGACGGGGTGTACGACCTCTTCGAGCGCCTGATGACGCAGGGCCCGGTGGCGCGCCGGCGCGACGTGCTCGACGCCCTGCGGTCGCGGACCTCGCGGATGCGCGGCCCGCGCGGCGCGGCGATCGTGCGCCGCGCGGCCGAGGACCCGGCGCTCGGGCTCAAGCCCGGCGACGTCGCGCCCGCGCTCACGTCCGTGGACGGCGCGGCGGGCGTCCGCTACATCCGGGAGCGCTGGCGCACCGCGAGCGCGCCGGGCGTGTTCCTGCGCAACCTCCGGCAGGTGCGCGACGTGAGCGCCCTCGACCTCGCGCTCGCGATCGCGGCGGAGCTGCCCGACACGGCCACGGGGCTCCTCAACGAGCTCATGACCGTGTTGTCGGAGGCGCCGGCCACCGATCCCGCGCGGACCGACCCCTTCTGGCGGCGCATGCTCGCCCATCCGGACCCCGCGTTGCGCGCGCAGGCCGTGCGCACGCTGGCGCGCGTCGAGCACGGCGACTTCGCGGCGCTCCTCGTGCCGATCGTGACCGACCCGCGGCAGCCCGCGTCGTTGCGCCTCGACGCGCTGCGGGCGTGCGCCGAGCCCGGCGACGCGCCGACCACCGAGGCGTTGTGGGCCCTCGCGTCGGACCGGCTCGAGGACGAGGACCTGTGCCAGGAGGCCGCGCGTCGCCTCGTCGCGCGCGCCGACCCCGAGCTGCGCCGTCGCGCGCTCGCGTGGCTCGGCCGCGGCGTGGACGTCGAGAGCGAGGTGGTCGACACGATGGCCGTGCTCGCCGGCCGCGGCGCGTCGCCCGCGGAGGCCGCCGACCTCCTGAAGGGCTTCGAGCGCGACGTGGACGTGCGGTTCGGCCGGACGCCGTACTTCCGGCCCGGCGAGACGACCGACGACGACGCGCAGCGCGCCGCCGTCGCGCGGGCGGCGTCGCAGCTGCGGTCGCTCGCGGCGACGGCGGACCCGGCCGCGCTGGCGGCCCTCGCGGCGCGCGTGTTCGACCCGCGGTTCGCGCGGTACTCCGACGAGGCGCGTCGCCACGCGGCGCTCGGCCGCGGGCTCGGCGGCGGGCCCGTGGCCGCCGCGATCGACCCGCCGGAGGCCGGGCTGCTGCTCCACACCGAGGAGCTCGACCCCAACGCGATCCCGGTCGCGGCCGTGCCGGACGTCGCCACCGAGATCGTCGCCGCGCTCGTGACGCACGGCCCGCCCGACGCGCCGCGCCTGCTCGTCCGCGCCCTCGACGACGCGCGCGACACCGGGACCCTCGCGGCGTTCACCGACGCCTACCTCGTGGGCCTCCTGCGACGCCTCGCCGACGCCGCGGTCACCGCGCCGCCCGACCCGGCGCGCGCCGCGGCCGTCGACGCGGCCCTCGGGGCCCTCTCGGCCGCGCTCGCGGGGACGTGGCCGGTGGCCGGCCCGCAGGAGCTGTGGGCGGCGGAGCAGCGCCTGGCGCGGGCCTCGCGGTCGCGCGACTTCGCCGCCGCCGCGGCGGCCGCGGCCGACGCCGTGCGGCTCGCGGCCCGCGCGGGCCTGTGCGACCTCTCGCCGTCCCGCTGGCTCGCGCAGGGCCGCACGGTCCCGAGGGACTGGTTCCCCTGGCGCACGCTCCGCGCCCGGCAGGACCTGCTCGAGGCCGCGACCGCCGCCGCGGCGGGCCGCACCGACGAGGCCGCGACCGCGTTCCGTCGCGGGCTCGAGCGCGCGCCCGACCGCGCGGGCGTGCTGCGGCTCTCGGCGCACCTCAAACACGCCGTCGGCTTCGACCTGCCCGGCGCGACCGCCGACCTGCGTCGCGCCATGGACCTCGCGCGCCGGACCGGCGGCGAGGCGACGGAGGAGGACGGGGCGCTCCTCGGGGCGCTCACCGCGACGCACGCGGTCCCGCCGCCCGCCGACGGACCCGTTCGCTAGCACCCGCGGCCTCGCGGGGCGGCGATCCCGTGGCCCTCGACCGCGAGGCCCGGTCCGCCGCGACGCCGCGTCCGGTCAGCGTCCGCGCGGGAACGAGATCGGACGATCGTGGCCGGGCGCCGTGGGGGGGATCGCGAGGGACGAGGAGGACCGCGTGTTCAGGCCACGCCGACGACGAGGGACGGGGCGGGACGCCCCGCGCCGCCGGCCCACGCGTCGGAGACGGGGCCCGCGCTTCGCGGCCGCGAAGGAACCCGCGACGCCTTCCCCGTCCTTCAGAGCGCCTGGGCCAGCCACGCGACCCACGACACCATCATCGCGCGCATGCGATCGGTGCCGTAGTCGGACCGGTACGCGCTCCAGTCGATGTCGAGGAGGCCGCCGACCCACAACGCGCGCCCGCGGTCGCCCGACGTCGCGACGACGGCGGGCCAGCGCAGGTCGCCGCCGACGACCTCGACGAGGGTGCGGGCACCGGGCGCCACGCGTTCGACGGGGCTCACGAACTTCGTGGACCACCCGTCGCGGCCGCGCGTGAGCTTCCCCCACACCTTCGCGCTCCCGCCCTCGAACGGGACGATGCGCGTCGCGGGGTGCTTCGTCCCGTCGGCGGTCACCTCGAATGCGCGCGGCGTGTCGAAGACGCCCGGGATGAGGCGGCCGCCCTTCTCGAGCGGCGCCAGCGGCAGCACGCTCGCGACCGGGAGCACCGAACGCAGGCTCGGCTCGTCCGCGAGGGGGCGGCCCGTCAGGTGGTCGGGCACGACGAGGAGGCCGAGGCGCCCGCTCGTCACCCGCTCGGCGACGTGGGCCCAGAAGGCGGCCGGGAGCCGGCTCGGGTCGATGGCCGCGAGGAAGAGGATCTGCGCGCCGTCCACGTCGGTCGTCGTGGGCGCGCCGGAGAGCGGCGGCTGGCCCGGCGAGGAGAGCTGGAGGCCCTCGGGGGCCGGCGCGGCGTACCAGACCTGCCACTCGATCCGCGGCGCGACGCGCCAGAGCTGGAAACACCACGTCGTGAACGACCGCGTCCCCTCCGCCAGCACCAGCACCTTGACCGGCGCGGCGATCGCCGGCACGTCGGGGTCGGGCTCGCCGGTCGGCTCGGGGGCGAGCAGCGCGGCCTCACCGGGGAGGGAGGGGTCGACCGGCGCCGGGGCCGGCGTCGGCGTCGCCTCCGGCTCGTGACGCTCGAACACGCCGAAGAAGTAGAGGGCCGCGGCGAGGGTGACGAGGAACGGGCCGACGACGAGCAGGACGCGCTTCATCCCCGTACGGTACCTGACGACGGCGCTCCCGGGCAGGGGGGACGACGCCGCTCACCCCCGGGGCCGGTCCCGGACGGTTGCGGGCACGCGGCCCGGGTAGGGTGGCGGCATGGCGGCCCCGTTCCTCCCCACCACGCCCGACGAGATGCACGCGCTCGGCTGGGACCGGCCCGACGTCGTCTTCGTGTCCGGCGACGCGTACGTGGACCACCCTTCGTTCGCGGCCGCCATCCTGGGCCGCGTCCTCGAGGCCCGCGGCTACCGCGTCGCCATCCTGCCCCAGCCCGACTGGAAGAGCGCCGAGCCCTGGCGCGCGTTCGGGCGACCCCGGCTCTTCTTCGCCGTGAGCGCCGGGAACATGGACTCGATGATCAACCACTACACGGCGAACAAGAAGCGGCGCAACGACGACGCCTACTCGCCGGGCGGCCGCATCGGCCTGCGGCCCGACCGCCCGACGGCGATCTACGCGCAGCGGTGCCGCGAGGCGTTCCCGGACGTGCCGGTGGTGGCGGGCGGCGTCGAGGCGTCGCTGCGGCGGATCGCGCACTTCGACTACTGGAGCGAGACGGTCCGCCCGTCGATCCTCGTCTCGAGCAAGGCCGACCTGCTGGTCTACGGCATGGGCGAGCGCCCCGTCGTCGAGATCGCGCGGCGCCTCGCCGCCGGCGAGGACGTCAAGGCCCTGCGGGACCTGCGCGGCGTCGCGTACCTGCTCGGGCGGAGCGAGGCGCTGCCGCCGCACCGCTTCGACGACGCCGCGTGCGACGGCGCGACCATCGAGCTGCCGTCGTTCGAGGAGGTGGGCAAGGACCCGCGCGCGTTCGCGCGGATGACCGCGCTCCACCACCACGAGACGAACCCGCTCAACGCGCGACGCGTGGTGCAGCGCCACGGCGACCGGCTGATGGTGCAGAACCCGCCGACGCTGCCGCTGTCGGAGGCCGAGATGGACGCGGCGTACGACCTCCCGTACGCCCGCCGGCCCCACCCGCGCTACGCCGAGCCCGTGCCCGCGTTCGAGATGATCAAGGACTCGGTGACGACGATGCGCGGCTGCTTCGGCGGCTGCACGTTCTGCAGCATCACGATGCACCAGAGCCGCATCATCCAGAGCCGCAGCCCGGCGTCGATCGTCGGCGAGGTGCGGCGCGTCGCGAAGGACCCGGCGTTCAAGGGCACCATCAGCGACCTCGGCGGCCCGACCGCCAACATGTACAAGATGCGGTGCACGCGGCCCGACGTGGAGGCCAAGTGCCGCCGGCTCTCGTGCATCCACCCGAAGATCTGCCCGCTGCTCGGGACCGACCACGCGCCCACCATCGACCTGCTGCGCCAGGCCCGCGCGGTGCCCGGCGTGAAGCGCGTGTTCGTCGCCTCCGGCATCCGCATGGACCTCGCGAACCGCTCGCCCGCCTACGTGGACGAGATGGCGCGCCACCACGTCGGCGGGCACCTGAAGGTGGCGCCGGAGCACACGAGCGAGACCGTGCTCGCCGCCATGAAGAAGCCCTCGCAGGCCTCCTTCGAGGAGTTCGCGGGCCGCTTCGCCGACGCGAGCCGCCGCGCGGGCAAGGAGCAGTACCTCGTGCCCTACTTCATCGCGGGCCACCCGGGCTCGACGGTGAAGGAGATGATCGAGCTCGCCGTGTTCCTGAAGTCGAGCGGCTACCGCCCCCGCCAGGTGCAGGACTTCATCCCCGCGCCCATGGACGTCGCCACGAGCATGTGGCACACGGGCCTCGACCCGTTCACGCTCGAGCCCGTGCCCGCCGCGAAGAAGCTGCGCGACCGCGTGGCCCAGCGCGCGCTGATGCAGTTCTTCCAGCCGGAGAACTGGTTCACCGTGCGGCAGGCCCTGCTCGACGCGGGCCGCGCCGACCTGATGGGCGACGGCCCGCAGTGCCTGATCCCGTCGCGTCCGCCGCCCGAGGCGGTCGAGGCCCGGCGGCGCGCCGCGCAGGCCGCGGCGGCACGCGGGGGCGACGACGACGGCGCCGCCGCCGAGCCGGCGGCCGACGCGACGTACGTGCACGCCGAGGACGCCGGCACGAAGCCGACCGTCGGCTACCGCCCGGGCCGCGCGGGCGCCCGCCGCCGCCGGCGCTGACGCGCGGGCGGCCCGCGCCCGGACGGCGGCGGTCCGGGCCCCCGACGACCGATTGCGCTTGCGACCCCGGGCGGGCGGGGTACGAGGGAGGCGTGGACGCCGCCCCGGTCCCCCGCTGGCACGCGATGCCCGCCCCGGAGGTGGCCGCGCGCCTCGAGGTCGATCCCGCACGGGGCCTCGCGTCGGCGGAGGTGGACCGCCGCCGCGCGCGGCACGGGCCGAACGCGCTCCCGGAGCCCGCGCGCCGGTCGCGGCTCGCGATCCTGCTCGGGCAGGTGAGGAGCCCGCTGGTGGCGCTGCTCGTCGCCGCCGCGGGCCTCTCGTTCGCCATGGGCGACGTGGTGGACGCGTGCGTGATCGTCGCCGTGGTCGCGCTCAACACGGTGGTCGGCGCGTACCAGGAGGGCCGCGCCGAGCGCTCGCTCGCGGCGCTCCGACGCCTCGTCGTCGTGCAGGTGCGCGTGCGGCGCGACGGGCGGGACCACGTCGTGGACGCGCGGCACCTCGTGCCCGGCGACGTCGTCGTGCTCGCGGCGGGCGACAAGGTCGCGGCCGACGCGCGCCTCGTCGAGGCCGAGGGGCTGCGGACCGCGGAGGCCGCGCTGACGGGCGAGTCGGCGCCGGTGGACAAGCAGCCCGCCGCCGCCGCCGACGCGACCGACCTCGCGGAGCGCGGCGGCATGGTCTACGCGGGGACCCACGTCACCGCCGGCCGCGGCCTCGCCGTGGTGGTCGCGACGGGCTCGACCACCGAGCTGGGCCGGATCGCGACGCTCACCGCCGCGGCGGTGGAGCCCCCGACGCCGCTCGCGCGCCGGATCGACGGCTTCGGGCGCCTGCTGCTCGTGATCGCGGGCGTCCTGCTCGTCGTCGTGGTCGCGGCGGGCCTCGCGCGGGGCCTCGACCCGCGCCACATCGTGCTCGTCGGGATCAGCCAGGTCGTGTCGCTCGTGCCCGAGGGCCTGCCCGTCGCGCTGACGATCGCGCTCGCCGTCGGGGTGCGGCGCATGAGCGAGCGCGGCGCCATCGTGCGCCGGCTGTCGGCCGTCGAGACCCTGGGCTCGGTGAGCGTGATCTGCACCGACAAGACGGGCACGCTCACGCGCAACCAGATGACCGTGGTCGAGGTCCACCCGGTCGGCGGCGCGCGCGTCGAGGTGGAGGGCCGGGGCTACGCCCCCGACGGCCGGCTCGTGCGCGACGGCGCCGCCGCGCCCCCCGACGGCGCGACGGCCGCACTCGTCGAGACGCTCGCCCTCTGCAACGACGCGAGCCTCGCGGCCCGCGCCGACGCCGAGGGCGGGTGGGACCCCGTGGGCGACCCCACCGAGGCCGCCCTGGTGACCCTCGCGGGCAAGGCGGGCGTCGACGTCGCCGCGCTCCGGGCCGCGCACCCCCGCCGCGGCGAGGTCCCGTTCGACTCCGGCACGCGGCTGATGGCCGTCCGCTGCGACGGCCCGGCGGGCCCGGTGGTCCACGTGAAGGGCGCGCCGGACGCCGTGCTCGCGTTGTGCGCGACGGTGCGCACCGAGCACGGGCCGGTCCCGCTCGACGACGCGCGCCGCCGCACCGTCGCCGCGGCCGCGGACGACATGGCCGCCCGCGCGCTGCGCGTCCTCGCGGGCGCCGTCGTCCCCGGGGGCGACCTCGACGGCGGCCTCGAGGGGCTCGCCGGGCGCGCGACGTTCCTCGGCCTCGTCGGCCAGACCGACCCGCCGCGCGAGGGCGTCGCCGCCGCCGTCGCGGAGTGCCGCGCCGCCGCGATCCGCGCCGTCGTCGTGACCGGCGACCAGCTCGCGACCGGCGTGGCCGTCGCCCGCGAGATCGGCCTCGCGCGCGACGGCGACCTCGCGCGCACCGGCGGCGACCTCGACCGCGCGGCCGTGGACGCCCTCGCCGCCGAGGCCGGCGACGTCACCGTCTACGCGCGCGTCCGCCCGGAGCAGAAGCTGCGGATCGTCGAGGCGCTGCAGGCCCGCGGCGAGGTCGTCGCCATGACCGGCGACGGCGTCAACGACGCCCCCGCGCTCGCGCGCGCCGACGTCGGCGTCGCCATGGGCCGCTCGGGGACCGAGGCGGCCCGCGAGGCCAGCAAGGTCGTCCTCACCGACGACGACTTCGCCACCATCGTCGCGGCGGTGCGCGAGGGCCGCATCGTCGGCCGCAACCTGCGCAAGGCGATCCTGCTGCAGGTCTCGACCTCCATCGCGGAGGTGCTCGTGCTGCTCGGCGCGATCGCCCTCGGGATGCCGCTCCCGTTCACCGCCGCGATGATCCTGTGGAACAACGTCGTCACCGAGACGGTCATCACGATCAACCTCGTGCTCGAGCCCGGCGAGGGCGACGAGATGCGCGCGCCGCCCCCGCCGCTCTCCGAGCCGCTCATGGGCGGCACCGCGCTCTGGCGCGCCGCGTTGATGTCGCTCACCATCGCCGGCGCCGTGCTCGGCTTCTACGCGTGGCACCTCGACCGCGGCATGCCGCTGGCCGTCACGCAGACCGCGGCGTTCACGGTGCTCGCCGTGTGCGAGTGGTTCAACGTGCTCAACGTCCGCTCGGCGCGGCACACCGCGCTCGACCGCTCCATCCTCCGCAACCCGTGGCTCGTGGGCGGGCTCGTCGTCGCCAACCTGCTGCAGGCCGCGGTGGTGTTCCTGCCCCCGCTCCAGGCCGTGTTCCGGACGGCGCCGCTGCCCCTCGTCGAGGTCTTCGCGATCGGCGCGGTGGGCAGCCTCGTGCTCTGGGCGGAGGAGGCCCGCAAGTGGTTCGCGCGGCGGAACGCCCCCCGATGAACGACCCCCGCCCCCGCCTCGACGCGCTCACGCCGCCGGAGATGGCCGAGAAGGCCGAGGCGGTCGGCGTCGCGAAGGCCGGCCTCCCCGCGGCCACGACGTTCGCGCTCGCCGTGCTCGCGGGTGCGTTCATCGCCCTCGGCGGCATGTTCGCGACGGCCGTCGCCGCCGGCGGCCCGGGCGCGTGGCCGTGGGGCGTGCACCGCCTCTTCGTGGGGACCGCGTTCTCCCTGGGCCTCGTGCTCGTCGTCGTGGGCGGCGCCGAGCTCTTCACGGGCAACGTGCTCCTGGTCATGGCGTGGCGCTCGGGCCGCCTCGGCGCGGGCCGCGTGCTCCGCAACTGGGCGCTCGTGCTCGCGGGCAACGCCGTGGGCGCCCTCGGCACGGCCGCGCTCGCGACGGTGGCCGAGTTCCACGCGTTCGGCGCCGGGCAGGTGGGCGCCGCGGCGCTCGCCACGGCCGACGCGAAGTGCGCGCTCGGGTTCCCGCGCGCGCTCGCCCTCGGCGTCCTCTGCAACGCGCTCGTCTGCCTCGCCGTGTGGATGAACCTCGCCGCGCGCACCTCGGCCGACCGCGTGCTCGTGACGATCCCCCCCATCGCCGCGTTCGTGGCGTGCGGCTTCGAGCACAGCGTCGCCAACCTCTACGCCGTGCCCGCCGCGCTCCTCGCCCGCGACCTCGGCGGCCTCGAGGGCGCGGCGCCCCACCTCGGCTGGGGCGCCTTCCTCGTGGACAACCTGCTGCCCGTCACCCTCGGCAACGTGATCGGGGGCGGCGTGCTCGTCGCCGTCGTCTACCAGTGGGTCTACCTGCGCCGGCGGTGACGCCCGCTCACGCGCGCTTGTACCACTCGACGCCGCGGCCGGTCTTGCCGGAGTACGGCTTGCACGCGGCCACGAGCGCCGCGCGCTCGGCCGCGCCGAGCGGCTTCGCCTCGGCGGCCACCTTCGCGGCCAGCTCCACCTCGGCCACCGACGCGCAGCCCACGATGGTCGTGCTCACGTCGAGCCCGTACGCGAACCGCAGGCAGTCCGTCGCCGACGGCGCGCCCTCGCCCGCGAGCAGCCGTCCGCTCGCGAACACCTTCATCCCGACGCGGGCCATCCCCTTCGCCGCCGCGGCGGGCAGCGTGCCCTCGACGAACGACTTCCACGCGAGGTCCACGGGGTTGAGCGGCAGCAGCACCGACGCCCAGCCCCACCCCTCGACGCAGCGCTTCATCACCGCGGGGTCCTCGTGCCCCGTCACGCCGACGTGCTTGACGAGGCCCTCGTCGCGCGCGCGCAGCAGCGCCGGGAGCGGCCCGGCGTCGGACAGCACCACGTCGAGGTCGGCCGCGTCGCGCACGCAGTGCACCTGCAGGAGGTCCACGTGGTCGGTGCGCAGCCGCTTCAGGCTCTCCTCGAGCTCGCGGCGCGCCGCCTTCGGGTCGCGCTCGAGCGTCTTCGTCGCGAGGAACACGCCGTCGCGCCGCCCCTCGAGCGCGAGGCCCACGCGCCGCTCGCTCTGCCCGCGCCCGTACGACGGCGCGGTGTCGACGTACGTGCAGCCGAGCTCGAGGGCGCGCCGCAGCACGGCGACGGCCTCCGCGTCGGACGCGGACGCGCCGAGGTAGAAGCAGCCCATCCCGAACACCGACACCGTGCGCCCGGTGGCGCCGAACGCGCGCGTGGGCATCGCGGGCGGGGCGGCCTCGCCGCGCCGCGCGACCGCGAACCCCGCGCCCACGGCGACGGCGCCCGACAACACGTCGCGGCGCGTCAGGCGGACGGGGTCACGCGCGTCCACGGCGGGCTCCGGGCCTCGCGTCCCGAGCGGACGCCCGGGCCCCACGGGCCGGGGTCCAAGGTAGCCGACCGACGAGCCGCCCGGACGCGAGGCGCACGCTCGGGTCCCTCGGGACGCAAGGCCCGGCGGCCGGCGTCGAAGCCCGCGCGGGACTCGGCGGGGCGACCGCCCGCCCGAGAGTTCCCGCGCCGGGCCCGCCGGGGGTCCCGCGAGCCGCGAGCACGCCCGGGGCGCCAGCGTCGAACGGCCCGGCGTCCGAGGGACGAGGGCTACGCCGGCAGCCGACAGGGAACGCGACGAAGGGGCGCGACTACGGGAAGGTGCCGTGCAGGCGGCGGCGGCGGTTGACGATCTTCCGCCCGCTCTTGGTCTTCATGCGCGCGCGGAAGCCGAGCTTCCGGCGCTTCTTCGTCGAATTGCGGACGTGCAGCCTCATGAACGGTTCTCACGAAAGAGGACGGGAGCCCGGCGATGGTGGGCGAACCCGGCCCCGGCGTCAAGGATGTGCGCCGGGTAGACCCCCCCGGGTGCGGCTTCGTAGGATGGAGACCCCATGGACGCCGGGCTCTCGACCACCGCCGGACGCTGCCGCCGCTGCTCGCGGCCGTTCACCTCGGGGGAGGTGACCGGGCTGGGGATCCTGCGTCCCCGGGCGATCGTCGATGGCGGCCCGATCGTCGAGTTCGCGTGCCCGGGTTGCCGGACGGTGAACCCGCTCGTCCCCCACGGCGGCGGACGGTTCGCGCCGCCGGGCGCCCCCCCGCCCCCGCCGCCGCC
>JAEUHO010000424.1 GCA_016795345.1 Planctomycetia bacterium
AAAGGGAGGCCGTGTTCCTGCACCACGCCGAGGAGCCTCCGCGACGTGGCGCACGCGTTCGTGCCCGCCGGTGGCCCTGCGATACGCCCGGGTCGCAGCCGCGGCCCCAACCTCGTCCCCTCGTGCATGGGCCGGGCTAGGCGTCGGCTCGTGACGGCCGCGATACACCGTCGCCGACCCGCCGCGTAGCATGGGCGCGGGCTCCAACGGAACCGCGGATCTCCTGCGCGTGAACTCCCGCCGAATCATCGCCGTCGCCGCCGTGCTCTCGCTCGCCCTCGGGGTGGGGGTGCTCGTCCGGTACCTGACCTCGACGCACGAGACCCCCGTCTACGTCGAGAACCTCGACGTCACCACGAAGCCCGTCGAGGCGCCGCGGCCCACGAACCCCGACCAGTTCGCCGACGCGACCGTCGGCGGGACCTACGCGGGCGTCGTCGTGGACGATCAGGACCGCCCCGTGGCCGACGCGGACGTCCTCGTCGTCGCCGTGGACGGCGACGCGAAGGTGGTGATGGAGACCGTGGACGCCGACAACGTCGGCGACCGGATCGAGCTGCCCGTGTTCGGCGACTACCGGACCGCCGCGCGCGGGAAGACCGACGCGCAGGGCCGCTTCCGGCTGGCCGCGGGCGACGCCCGCGTCGTCGCGCTCGTCGCGTGGAACCGCGAGTTCGCCCCGGGCATGGTCGCCCACACGAAGGACGTGCCGCTGCGGCCCGGCTCGACCCACGTCGTGCGCGTCGCGCGCGCGGGCTGGCTCAAGGGCCGCATCGTGGACCAGGCGACGGGCCAGGCGGTCGGGCGCGCGGACGTGATCGTCTACCTGCAGCACCGGGCGAACCAGGGCGACCGGCCCGGCCCCGAGCCCGTGACCACGACGAACGCGTTCGCCGTGTTCCAGCGCTACGTGGGCCACGTGCTCGGGCCCATGGTCTGGGGGCTCGAGCCGCCGCCGGGCGACACCGGCTTCCACCTGCGCGCGAGCAACGACGGGTGGTTCACGTTCGGCCCCCTGATGAAGGAGGTCCAGGTCGAGGTCGTCATCACGCACCCCGACTACATGTGGACCGACAACGACCCGGACAAGCGGTTCGACGCGGACCAGGGCGGGACCCTCGGGCGCAAGGACGTCGCGCGGAAGGTGCGCGCCGTCGTGATGCCCGGCGAGACGAAGGAGGTCACCTACTACCTCGTGAAGGGGAAGGAGATCTCGGGCACCGTCGTGGACCCCGACGGCAAGCCCATCAAGGACGTCGAGATCGCGCTCGAGCACGTCGCGCAGTACTCGCAGCACTGGCGGTACCGGACGCACGCGCGGATGGGCCGGACCGACGAGAAGGGGCGCTTCCGCATCGCGGGCCTCTCCTTCGACCCGTACGTGCTGCGGTTCTCGCACCCGACGTTCGACGTCGAGTACTTCCCCGGCGTGAAGGCCGGCTCCGACGAGGTCTACAAGGTGCAGAGCGCCGGCGGCTGGATCGACCTCACGGTGAAGGGCGGGCCCGAGGAGCAGGGCGTCAAGAAGCCGTGGGCCGGCCGCGTCATCGTCGAGCCGCTCGCGGCGACGGGCACGCGCAAGCAGGAGGGCGCCATCGTCCGCGACGGGAAGGTCGTCGTGGAGCGGGTGCGGCCCGGCCTCTACGACCTGACGGTCGTCTCCGGGACGCAGATCTCGAACCCGGTCCGCGTCGAGGTGAAGTCGGGCGTCGCGACGGAGGCCGAGGTGACGATGGCCGTCGGCGGCGGCCTGCGGATGCCGATCCGCGACGCCGCGGGCAAGCCCGTGGACCCCGCCGAGGTGCACCTGTTCGTCGAGACCGTGGACGCGGACCCGCAGGGGAAGCCGCAGACGATCACGCGCCGCATCGCCGTGCTCGTGGCGCGCGAGGGCCACGCGACGACGGACGGGCTGATCGCGGGCCGGTACACGGCCGAGGTGACCGCCCTCGGGTTCGTCCCCACGGAGATCCCGTCGTTCGACGTCGTGGCCGGCCGGCCGACGACCCTGCCGGCCGCGGTGCTGCGGCGCCAGGCGTACCTGCGGCTGACGGGCATCGTCGGCGAGGACGGCCGCGGCGTCACCGTGGACACGGTGCTCTACGTGGGGGAGGGCGGCGCCGAACCGACCCGCCGCCGGACGCAGGACGCGGGACTCTTGCCCGTGAAGCCCGGGTCGGTGATCCTGAGGGCCGAGACCGCGGACGGCCGGCGGTCGGAACAGACCCTCGACGTGCCCGACGGGGCCACCGTCCCGGTGGAGATCCGCGTCACCAAATGACCGCCCCGACCGACCCCGCCCCGACCGCCGTGCCCGCGCCCGCGCCGGAGCGCCGCCGCGGCCCGGACCGGCGGGGCGAGGACCGCCGCAAGCAGCAGGTCCCCGTCGCCGTCGAACGCCGCTCCGGCCTCGATCGTCGCGCGTTGCCCGATCGCCGCGCCATGGAGGGCAAGACGGCCGGCAGCTACGACCTCGACGCCGAGACGATGGAGTTCATCCTCGCGGTGAACCAGTTCAAGGCGGCGACCGGCAAGCCGTTCCCGACGTGGAGCGAGATCCTGCAGATCGTGCGCTCGCTCGGGTACACGCGCCCGCCGCGCTGACGCCCGCGCTGACGCCCGCGCTGCCGCCGGTGCCGACCGGCGGGTGGCGGGGGCCCTCGCGGGCGTCGGAGCGGCCGCGTCGGGGCCGGGCGGGCGCCGCGGCGGGCCCGATCGCGGCCACCGGGCCTTGCGTTCCCCGGCGCCCGGAAGGCCGCCGGTCCCGTGGAACGGCCGGGCCCGAGGAGCCGGCGGACCCGGGCGGCCGCCGGGCCGGGCGTGCCCCCCGGGGTGTGCGCGCCCCCTGGTCCCGCGGGGCCCCGGGGCTCGGAGGCCAGCGGGCCTCGCGGTCCACCCCCCGGGTCGCTCCCTCAATCGGAGGGAAGAGGCCCCCCCGGCTCTACCATGGGCGGTTTCCCCCCGGAGAGTCTCGATGGAGTTCCGCGTCGAAGCCGAGTCCCTGGCCCGCGTCACCGCGAAGGCCGCGATCCTGTTCGTCCCGAAGGGCGCCGACGTCGCGTCCCTCGTGAAGGACGCCGGCCCCGGATTCGTGGGCGCCGCCCGCACCGTGGCCGCGCGCGAGACCTTCACCGGCGCGGGCGGCCAGGTCGTCGCGCTGCACGACAAGCCCGGCGCGCGCATCGAGACCGTCGTGCTGGCCGGGATCGGCGACAAGGGCGACGCGGACGTGCTGCGCGCGGCCGCGGGCGAGGCCATCCGCTGCGCCCGTGACGCCGGCGCGAAGACCGTCGCGGCCGTGCTGCCCGACGCGAAGAACGCCGCGGCCGCCGCCGAGACGGTGGTCGAGGGGCTGCGGCTCGGGCTGTACGTCTTCGAGGGCTACAAGGCCGACAAGACGAAGCGCGCCGTGGACGCGATCACGCTGCTCGCGCCGAAGGCGAAGCTGGCCGCCGCCCGCGCGGGCGCCGAGGAGGGGCAGGTCCTCGCCGACAGCGTGCTGCTCGTCCGCGACCTCGGCAACGAGCCGGGCAACGTCTGCACGCCGACGTACCTGGCGGACTGCGCCGTGGCCATGGGCAAGAAGCACGGCGTCGACGTCCGCGTGCTCGAGCGCGCCGACATGGCGGCGCTCGGCATGGGCTCGCTGCTCGGCGTCGCGCGCGGCTCCGCGCAGCCGCCGAAGCTGATCCTGATGACGTGGGAGCCGAAGGGCGTGAAGGGGAAGGTCGACACGGTGGCCGTGGTCGGCAAGGGCCTCACGTTCGACTCCGGCGGCATCTCGCTGAAGCCGGGCGACAAGATGGAGGACATGAAGTTCGACATGTGCGGCGGCGCCGCCGTGATCGGCGTCATGCAGGCCGTCGCGCGCCTGAACCTCCCGCTGCGCGTCGTCGGCCTCGTGCCGGCGTCGGAGAACCTGCCGGACGCCGACGCGTTCAAGCCGGGCGACATCCTCAAGGCGTCCAACGGCACGACGATCGAGATCGTCAACACCGACGCCGAGGGCCGGCTGATCCTCGCGGACGCGCTCGCGTACGCGACGAAGCACCTCTCGCCGAAGCCGTCGGCCATCATCGACATGGCGACGCTCACGGGCGCGTGCGTCGTGGCGCTCGGCAGCGCGTGCGCCGGCCTCGTCAGCAACGACGACCGCCTGGCCGCGCGGCTGTCGGCCGCGGGCGACGCGTCGGGCGACCCGGTGTGGCGCCTGCCGCTCAAGGACAAGTACCGCGAGCAGATCAAGAGCGTGTACGCGGACATCCGGAACTCCGCGGGACGCGAGGCCGGGGCGCTCACGGCCGCGGCGTTCCTCGAGCGGTTCGTCGCGGGCACCCCGTGGGCCCACCTCGACATCGCCGGCACGGCGTGGACCGACACGAACAAGGCCACGTCGTCGCGCGGCGCGACCGGGTTCGGCGTCCGCGTCGTGACCCGCTGCCTGCAGGCCTGGCACCGGAAGTAGCCTGTCGCCGTCGTCGTCGCGGCGCGGGCCCGTCCCGCGCCGCGGCGCGCGCCGGCCGGAGCCCGTCCGTGTCGCTCGAAGTGCTCCCGACCCCGCAGGGCATCCCGACGGCCTCGCCGGCCGAGCGGCGGTTCCGCGCCCTGCTCGAGGTGGTCCGGGGGCGCCGCCGGCCGCTGATCCAGCTGCAGCACAACCCCGACCCCGACGCGCTCGGGAGCGGGTGCGCGCTGAAGCACATGATCAAGCGGGTGTTCCGCGTGGACCCGGTGATCGCGTTCACCGGCAGCGTGGGTCGCGCCGAGAACCGCGCGATGATGCGGTACCTCAAGATCCAGATCGTGCCGGCGTTCAAGGTGTCGTACCGCCACCACGACCTCGTGATCGTGGTGGACACGCAGCCGGGCGCGGGCACGTGCCGCCTGCCCGAGGGCGTCGTGCCCGACGTCGTCGTCGACCACCACCCGGGGCACGGCCCCGCCTGCCCCGGCGTGAAGCTGTCGCTCGTGGACGCGTCCTACGGCGCCACGTCGAGCCTGGTGGGGGAGATGCTGCTCGCGAACGGGTTCGTGATCCCGGAGCGCATCGCGACGGCGCTGGTGTACGGCATCCAGACCGACACCGCGGACCTCGCGCGCAACGCCTCGCCCGCCGACGAGGACGTGTTCACGCGCCTGTACCCGCTCGCCGACCTCAAGCTGCTCGGCCGCATCCAGCGCGCGCGCGTGCCCCAGGAGTACTTCCGCGTGCTCGAGCGGGGGCTGCGGCACGCGCTCGTGCACGGCAACGCCGTGACGACGCACCTCGGCGAGATCGAGCACCCCGACCTCGTCGCCGAGGTCGCGGACCTGCTGTTCCGCCTCGAGGGCATGACGTGGTCGTTCGTGACCGGCAGCCACGCCCGCGTGCTGTACGCGTCGATCCGCGCCGTCGAGCAGGAGGGGACCGACGCCGGCCTCGTGGCCCGGGCGATCGCGGCCCCCAAGGGCTCGGGCGGCGGCCACGAGTCGCTCGCCGCGGCGCAGATCCCGATCCCGCCCGGCGACGACCCGGCGACGGCCCACGCGACGGCCGTGGCCCGCTTCCTCGAGGCGACCCACGTGAAGCGCAGCCTCACCAAGCCCCTGACCGTCCCCCCCGACGTCGCCGCGGAGCCGTGACCCCGTGCCCCGTCCCCCCTTCCTGAACCTGTCCGACGAGGACGCCGCGCTCGACCGCGCGCGGTACGTGCTCCTGCCGGTGCCCTACGACCGGACCGTGACCTACAAGAAGGGCGCGGCGCGGGCCCCGCAGGCGATCCTCGAGGCGTCCACGCAGCTCGAGCTCTGGGACGAGGAGACGGGCGTCGAGGCCTGGAAGGAGGGCATCCACACGGCGGAGCCCGTCTCGACGACCGCGACGCCCGACGTGCTCGCGGGGCTGCTCGAGCCGCGGTGCCTCGAGCTCCACGGCGGGGGGCGCCGCGTCGTCGGCTGCCTCGGCGGCGAGCACAGCATCTCGCTGGGGCCGATCCGCGCCGCGGCCGCGTTGCACCCGGGCCTCGCGGTCCTGCACGTGGACGCCCACGCCGACGTCCGGGCCGGCTTCGGCGGCACCGAGTACGGCCACGGCTGCATCTTCCGGAAGATCGTCGAGCACACCTCGCGCGTCGTGCAGGTGGGCATCCGCTCCGCGTCGCCCGGCGAGGCCGAGTACCTCGCGGGCGAGCCGCGGTTCCGCACGTACTGGGCCCACCACCTGCGGCGGGAGCCGACCCGCGCGGCGTGGATCGCGCAGGTCATCGACGACCTCGGGCCCGCCGGCGGGCCGCTCTACCTCTCGATCGCCGTGGACGGCCTCGACCCGGGCATCCTGCCGGGCACGGGCACCCCGGAGCCGGGCGGCCTGTCGTGGTCGGACCTGGTCGAGCTGATCCAGGCCGCGGCGGCGCGGTTCGAGGTCGTCGGGTTCGACGTCGTCGAGGTGATGCCGGAGAAGGACCGCATCCTCTCCGAGTTCGTCGCGGCGCGTCTCGTCTACAAGATCATCTCCTACGTCGAGCACGCGCGGCGCGCCAAGGCGGCCCGGCGCGGGGCGCACGGCGCGGCCCGCTGACGGCGAGGCCGGCGGCGGCGCGCGGGCGGAGGTCCCGCGGGCGGCCCGGCGCGAGGCGGGCCCGGCGGGGCGCGGTAGAGTCTCCCACCCCCTGAATCCGGCGCTCCGCGCCCGGTCCGGCCCCGCGGCGTCCCCGCCGCGCGCCCGGCCGGGCGGCCGCGCCGACCGGAGCCGACGACGTGACGCTCTTCTCGACCGTGCAGCACGACATCGACCCCGAGGAGACCCGGGAGTGGGTGGAGTCGATCGCGGCCGTCCAGCAGGCCCGCGGCCCGAACCGTTCGCGCTACCTCCTGGCGATGCTGCTCGACGAGGCGCGACGCGGGGGCTTCCTGCCGGACCAGCTGCTCGCGACGGACTACGTCAACACGATCCAGGTCGAGCACGAGCCCGCCTACCCGGGCGACGAGGACATGGAGGAGCGGATCGACTCGATCCTCCGCTGGAACGCCGCGCTGATGGTCGTCCGCGCGAACGCCCGCTCGCACGGCCTCGGCGGCCACCTCGCCACCTTCGCCTCGTCCGCCGAGCTCTACGACGTCGCGTTCAACCACTTCTTCCGCGGCAAGGACGACGGCGCCGCCGGCGACCAGGTCTTCTACCAGGGCCACGTCTCGCCGGGCATCTACGCGCGGTCGTTCCTCGAGGGCCGCTTCGGCGAGTCGCACCTCGAGAACTTCCGCCGCGAGACCGACCGCGGCAAGGGGCTCTCGTCGTACCCGCACCCGCGGCTCATGCCGGAGTACTGGGAGTTCCCGACGGTGTCCATGGGCCTCGGGCCCATCGCGTCGATCTACCAGGCGCGGTTCAACCGCTACCTCCACGCCCGCGGGATCAAGGACACCAGCGCCTCGAGGGTCTGGGCCTTCGTCGGCGACGGCGAGACCGACGAGCCCGAGACGCTCGGCGCCCTGTCGCTCGCGGCGCGCGAGGGCCTCGACAACCTCGTCTGGGTGGTCAACTGCAACCTGCAGCGTCTCGACGGCCCGGTGCGCGGCAACGGCAAGATCATCCAGGAGCTCGAGACCGTCTTCCGCGGCGCGGGCTGGAACGTGATCAAGGTGGTGTGGGGGCGCGAGTGGGACCCGCTGCTCGCGGCGGACGCCGACGGGCTCCTGCGCCGGCGGCTCAACGAGCTGCTCGACGGCCACTTCCAGAAGATGCGCGCCGAGGGCGGCGCGTACATCCGCAAGCACCTGTTCGGCGCCGATCCTCGGCTGCTCGCCATGGTCTCGCACCTCGACGACGACCAGATGGGCCGGCTGCGCCGCGGCGGCCACGACCGCACCAAGGTCTACGCGGCGTACAAGGCCGCCGTCGAGCACCGCGGGCGGCCCACCGTGATCCTCGCCCACACGGTCAAGGGCTGGGACCTCGGCAAGGTCCAGTCGAGCAACCGCGCGCACCAGATCAAGGAGATGGACCTCGCGGAGCTGCGCGCGTTCCGCGACCGCCTCGAGCTGCCGATCCGCGACGCCGACCTGCCGTCGATGCCCTACTACCACCCGGGGCCCGACAGCCTCGAGGTGCAGTACCTCCTCGAGCGCCGTCGCGCGCTCGGCGGGCTCATCCCGCGCCGCCGCGTGGTGCCGACGCCGTCCATGCCGCTCCCGGGCCCCGCGCTCTACGAGGAGTTCACGAAGGGCAGCCCGAAGCCGGTCTCGACGACCATGGCGTTCGTCTCGTTGTTCACCAAGCTCCTGCGCGATCCGGAGATCGGGCCGCGCATCGTGCCGATCGTGCCCGACGAGGCGCGGACGTTCGGCATGGACCCGCTGTTCAGCAGCGTGGGCATCTACGACCCGCACGGGCAGCAGTTCGAGCCCACGGACGCCGGCATGCTCCTGCGGCTGCGCATGAGCGAGAAGGGCCAGGTGCTCGAGGAGGGCATCACCGAGGCGGGGTCGATGGCCTCGTTCCTCGCCGCGGGCACGTGTTACGCGACCCACGACGCGCCCATGATCCCGTTCTACGTCTTCTACTCGATGTTCGGCATGCAGCGGGTGGGCGACCAGGTCTGGCAGTTCGGCGACGCGCGCGGCCGCGGCTTCCTGCTCGGCGCGACCGCCGGCCGCACGACGCTGAACGGCGAGGGCCTCCAGCACGAGGACGGCCACAGCCACCTCCTCGCGACGGCCGTCCCGAACCTCATCGCCTACGACCCGGCGTTCGCCTGCGACATCGCGGTGATCGTCGAGGAGGGCCTGCGGCGCATGGTGCGCGAGACGCAGGACGTCTTCTACTACGTCACGCTGCAGAACGAGAACTACCCGCAGCTCCCGATGCCCGGGGACGTCCGCGAGGGCATCCTCCGCGGGATCTACAAGCTGCGCGACGCGCCGAAGCGGCTCGAGCGCCACGTCCAGCTGTTCGGCAGCGGGTGCGCCGTGAACTTCGCCCTCGAGGCGCAGGAGCTCCTCGCCCGCGACCACGGCGTGTCGGCCGACGTGTGGAACGTCACCTCGTACCAGCAGTTGCGCCGCAACGCGCTCGACGTCGAGCGGTGGAACCGCCTCCACCCCGACGAGGCGCCGCGCCGCCCGTACCTGCTCGACGCCCTCGGCGACGCGAAGGGCCCGTTCGTCGCGGTCACCGACTACGTGAAGCTGCTGCCCGACATGATCGCGCGCTGGCTGCCCGGCCGGCTCGTGCCGCTCGGCACCGACGGGTTCGGCATGAGCGACACGCGCGAGGCGCTCCGCCGGCACTTCGAGATCGACGCGCCGTCGGTCGTGCTGGGCGCCCTCGAGGCGCTGGCGGCCGAGGGCAAGGGCAAGCAGGGCGAACGGGCGGACGCGATGAAGCGGTACGCCTACGACCCCGAGAAGCTGCGCCCGGCGGCGCTCTGAACCGTGGGGGCCGGAGGGGCCGCGGCCGTCGCCGCGGCCCGCTCCGCCGTCACGGGGTCTCGCGGAGCGGCAGCGCGGCCGTGCCGACGGTGGGGCGCTCGCCCGACACCGGGTTGGCGCGCAGCGCGATCCGCCACCGCAGGTAGGGATACCCGTCGCAGTCGTCGGGGTCGGTCGTCCACGGCGTCATGGGCTGCGCGAGATCGGGCCGCGTGCGGTCCGACGTCGGGTCGAGGACCGTCGCGCCCTGGTACTCGACGACGACCTCGGTCCCGGGCGGCCGCGACGACATGAGGAACTGCACGGGGCCGTAGTCCGACTTCGTGCCGAACGTGCGCTGCGTCGAGTAGGGGGGCGGGTAGGCGAGGCCGTCCTTGCCGACGGGGTCCGGCGTGTAGAAGCGCGACTGGACCAGCGTGGCCACCTTCGAGATCGTGAACGCCGTGTCCTGGATCGCCGGGTCCGGGTTCGGTGCGAGGGCGCCGCCGGGCGGGTTCGCCATGGAGCCGCCGGACTCCGCGAAGAGCCGCCGGCCGACGACCGGCGGCACGGGCCCGACCGGGAAGACGAGCGGGCCGCGGAAGTAGGTGCGGCACTCCTGCCACGTGCTGCCCGCCGCGGCATCGATCTCGAGGAGGAACGTCCGCGCGGAGGCCATGCCGTTC
>JAEUHO010000432.1 GCA_016795345.1 Planctomycetia bacterium
TCGCGAGCAACACGACGACCCACAGGCCCTTCGAGCGCATGGCGCCTCCCGCCGGACGGTCCCGGGACGGGACGCGGCCGACCGGCCCCATGTTCCCCGAACCGCCGGGCGAGCGCACGGGGGCGTCGGGGCCCGGGGCCGAGGCCGGGGCGCTCGACGCAAGGCCCGCGGCACGACGCGAGGCCCGGGCCACGACGCGAGGCCCGGGCCACGACGCGAGGCCCGCCGCGCGACGCGAGGCCCGGGGTGCGGGCCCCGCGGGGCGGGCGGGTACGATCCGGGCATGTCCGGCGTCCGCGTCATCGTCCTCGGCACCGTGCAGGACGGCGGCGTGCCCCACCCCTGCTGCGCGTGCCCGCGTTGCGAAGCGGCGCGGCGCGACCCGACCCACCGCCGCCTGCCGGCCTGCATCGCGGTGGTCGGCGAGAGCGGCCGCATCCTCGTCGTGGACGCGACGCCGGCCTACGGCGAGCAGCTGGCGCTCCTCGGACGCGTGCTCGGGTCGAGCCCCGTCTGCCCCGACGAGCTGGTGATCACCCACGCCCACATCGGCCACTACCTCGGCCTCGCGTTCCTCGGCAAGGAGGCGATCCACGCCCGCGGCCTCCCGGTCCACGGCACCCCCAGCTTCCTGCGGTTCGTCCAGCAGAACCGCCCCTGGTCGCACCTCGTCGAGCGCGGCGAGATCGAGCTGCGCACCATCGCGCCCGGCAGCCCGCACGCGTTCGACGGCGTGGTGGTGCACGCGTTCCTGTCGCCGCACCGCGGCGAGGACACCGACACGCTGGGCTTCGAGATCGTGGGCCCGCGCCGCCGCCTGGTCTACGTCTCCGACGCCGACGTCCTGCCGGCCGAGATCATCGAGCGCGTCCACGACGCCGACGTCTCGTTGGTGGACGGGACGTTCTTCAGCCCGGCCGAGCTCCCCCACCGCGACATCCTCGCGGTGAAGCACCCGTTCGTGCGCGACTCGGTGGACCGACTCCGCGGCGGCCGCGGCCGCGTCTACTTCACCCACCTCAACCACACGAACCCGCTCCTCGACCCCACGAGCCCCGAGGCGGGTTCGCTGCCCCCCGGATTCGCCGTCGCGGTCGAGGGTCAGACGTTCGAGCTCTGACCTTATATATCTGCGGGCGACGGACCTATCGACGCAAGGTTGCAGTCTGCAACGACCTCGGGGGCCAGGACTGCACGGTCGGGATCGTGCCGCCGCCGCCGGACGCGGCGGCGTCGCCGTCCCGCGTGGTCATCATCTCGACCTCGAGGCGCTCGTCGGGGGTGCCCGCGCCCTCGAGCCGCTCGCGCGTCGTGATCCGCGCGCCGCCGACGGCGAACTGCGCGAAGAGCGTCCCGTCGAGCACCTGGTGGACGATCTCGATGCCGTTGCCCTCGTCCACCTTCCAGGCGCCCTTCGCCGCGTCCACCGCGACGAGGTGGTACGGGCGCACCTGACGTCCCGCCGCCCCGTCGTAGATCACCGTCCACGTCCACCGTCCCGCCGTCTCGGTGGGCTCGATGACGAGCTCCATGGTGAACGTCATCGTGGTCCCGGCGGGGCCGACGACGCGGGACGGGCCCTTCCAGTGTCCGCGCCACGCCTCCGGGAACGTCGCGGCCGCCTTCGCGGGCGCGGCGGGCGGCTTCGCGGGCGCCTCCTCGCCGCGGGAGCGCGACGCGAGGCCCGCCAGCGCGGCGAGGCCGACCACGAACCCGACGACCCCGCGGCCGACGACCGACGTCCTGCGCATGGCGACGCTCCCGCGCCCGTCCCTCGGGCACGCCGCGATGCTACCCGCCGGCCGCGATGATGCGCGGCCGCGGGCCTCGCGCATCGTCGGCGGGCGCAGGCCGCGGGCGGGCACGGGGCCCGTCCCTACGAAGACACGCCCACGCCCATCGGCGTCGAGCCTGCGCGATCGTCGTCCCTCGCCTCGGATCGGCCGACGCGCGCGAACCCACGGCCCGCCCAACGAGGACGTGCCCGTTGCGACTCGCGTTCGGCGTGCGCGACCTTCCTCCCTCGCCTCGGATCGATCGCCGCGGGCAGCCCGACGATCGCGCAACGGCGTCGATCGACGCCGGAACCCGTAGGGTGCGGGCCTTGCGCCCGCCCGCCGGTCGCGATGATGCGCGGCCGACGCGACGACCTCCGTCGCCGCGGACGGCGACCCGCGCGACCGCGAGGCCCGCGGGCCGCCGGGCCTCGCGGTCCCGGGAACCCGACCGCGCCTCACGCCTCGTCCGCCGCACCCCGCACGCGACGCCGCACGCCGCCCCCACGCCGCGCGCGGCGGCGCGCGCGTCACGGAGCGTCGGTGACCAGCGGCTCCTTCACGGGCACGCCGTCGCTCCACGCGCCGAGGTCGCGCTGCGTCGCCGTGTTCCCGAGGCAGACGTCACGGTTCGCGCCCGTGAACGCGGCGTCGAGCAGCGCATTGAACCACCGCCAGAACCCGCGCCAGTCGAACGCATCGAGCTCGATCACGACGCCCCCGCCGGGCGCCTGGTGGTCCGCCAGGAGCGCGGGCGTGCCGTGCGCGTCGGTGCGCAGGAGCACGTAGTCCTTGTCGGCGAGCGGCACCGCGGTCGTCTCGCGGAAGATCCGCTTCGCGTCCGTCGTGCCGACCACCGCGTCGTCCTCGCCGGCGATCGCGAGCAGGAGCGTCCCCGCGGGCACGTCGCCGTAGTCCTCGTAGACGCCGAACCCGCCCGTGCCCGGCTCCGCGCACATCACCGCGCGCATCGTCGGCAGCGACTCGGCGGCCGCGCGGGCCGCGAGGTTGGCCGCGAGCACGCCGCCGAACGAGTGCCCCACGACGCCCGCGCGCGACGGGTCCACCGTCGCGTGGCCGCCGGACGCGAGCTCGACGAGGGCCGCGCGCAGCGCCGTCACGACGTTCCCCGTGAACGTCGTGGGCGACGTGAGCGCCGACGTCTGGTACCGCGGGTACACGACGACGTTGCCGCGCTTCGCGAGGTGCTCGAGCCACCCGCGGTACGACTCGACGTCGAGCACGTTCCAGCCGTGCAGGAACACGACCAGCGGGTGCGTCCCCGTCCCGGGCGACGCGGGCTCGAAGACCCAGTACTGCGTGTCGCCCGACCCGTGCACGCTCTCGACGACGCCCGCGTACGGGTACGTGCTGCCGCCGGGGCCGCTCGTCGGCTGCGTCGGCGGCGTCGCGTCCGTCGGCGCGGGCTCGCCGCCGCCACCACCACCACCACCACCGCCGCCCCCGCACGCGGCGAGGACGAGGAGCGAGAGGAGCGCGAGTCGGCGGAGGGCGGACGGCATGCCCCCTTCCTCCCCGACCGGCGTCGTCGAGGTTGCGCCCCGACGGAGCCGCCCCGCCGCGGGCTGCGGCGGGGCGGCGGGAGGCGAGCGATCTGTGGCGCCGGACGGCGAGGCCCGGTTCGCGGCCTCGGTCCGCCGGCGCGGCGTCACTTCGCGGGGGCGGCGGGCGCGTCGGCCGACGGCGCGGGGCCCGACGGCGGGAGCGGCGCCGGCACGCGGTTCTTGACCGCCGGGATCGTGCGCAGGTACGCGAACACGGCGGCGAGGTCCTCGTCGGTCATCTGCGCGTACATCTCCGCGGGCATCGGCGGGAGCAGCGGCCGCCCGCGGCCCTGGTGGCGGCCCGCGCGGATCGTCTCGATGAACATCTCCTCGGTCCACGCGCCGAGGCCGGTCTCGACGTCGGGGGTGAGGTTCGCGGTGAAGGACGTGCCCCAGGGCCCGTTCCACGCGGTCAGCGTCCCGGTCGTCGTGGCGATCCACGGCCCCTCGGGCAGCTTCGGCGCCGGCGGCAGCGCCATCGTCTCGGGGTGGCCCGAGAGCCACCGCGCGCGGTCCATCTCCGGACCGGCGGGGCCCATCTTCTTCGGGGTGTGGCAGTCGGCGCACACGCCGACGGTCACGAGGTAGCGGCCGCGGGCGACGGCCGCGCTCTCCGGGGCGGCGGCGTCCCCGCCCGCGCGGGCGATCGAGATCGCCACGACGGCGGGCAGCAGGGCCACGGGGATCCAAGCATAACGGGTCAGGCGACGCATCATCGGACTTCCTCCTTCACGGGGGTCACGGGGTTCACGGGAACGTCGGGTCGGGCCGGCGCCGTCGGCGCGAGGTCCTCCCGGATCCAGGCCTCGACGAGGGCCGCGCCCTCGTCGTCCACGACGCGGGTGCCCAGCGGCGGCATCCGCAGGAGCGGGCTGCGCGAGGTCACGCGGCGCCACAGGACGCTCGCGTCCGGCGCGCCGGGCACGACGCGCACGTCGGCGACGCCGCCCGCGGTCGGCACGCGCGCCTTGCTCGGGCGCCCGACCACGGACGCGACGGGCGACGCGAGGCCCGCGCCGTCGTGGGCCCGCGCGTCGAGCACGAGGCCGAGGGACGCGAGCGGGCCCGTCGTGGTGTGGCAGGCGCCGCAGTTGCCGTGGAGGTAGCCGAGGGCCGCGCGGGCCCGCGGCGTGGGCGCGTCGATGCGGGGCGGCGTCCGCCACGCGTCGCCCTGGCCGACGACGAGCCCCTCGCGCACCAGCGCGTCGAGGTCGAGGTCGCCCGGGCGGGGCGCCTCGGCGTGCGGCGCGAGCGGGTCGCGGTCCGGCGACAGCTGCAGCGCCGACACGCCGAGCACCGGCGTGGCGCGGACGTCGTGGCACGCCTTGCAGTCCACGCGGCCGGGGACGTCGTACGGCACGCCGGGCCGGCTCCACGCCGCCGCGGGCACGCCGCGCGCCGGCGCGAGCACGGCCTCGCGCTCCTCCGCGTCCCAGACGTACGCGGCCGCGATCCAGCCGTCGTCGGTCCGCTCGAGGTAGCGCCTCTCGACGCGGCGCTCGAGCGCGAACTCCTTCCACAGCCGCGTGCCGACCGGGAAGACCCAGAGGTCGGGGTCGGTCGCGTCGATCCGCGTGCCCGGCGGCAGCGCGAGGAACCGGGCCTTGCGCGCGCCGTCGGTCCAGAGCGGGTACTGCGGCGCGTACGTCCGCACGCCCGGCGCGAGCGTCTTCGTCGCGGGGTCGGCGTAGAGCCCGGTGGCGGCGAGCGTCGGCGGCGGGGCCTTGCGGCTCCACGCCGCGCGCCCGGTCCCCGCGACCGCGCCGCCGAACGCCTCCGGCGCGCGCGCGGCGAGATGGGTCGTGGCGGCGATCGCGACCCCCACGACGGCCACCACGACGGCCGCGACCCGCCGGCGACGCCGGCGGGCGGCGAGGCCCGGTCGGGCGACGAACGTCGGGAGCGGGGCGGACATGGGCGGTCTCCGTTCGAGGGACGCCCCGGACCACGTGGCCCGGGGGAGCGATCTCGTCGCTCATCCCTGGGAACACGGTTCCCGCCCGCCGACCGCAACGCCGCCCGCGGCGCCCGCGACCCCACCCCCCGGGGCCCGGGCCCCGGCGCCGTACACTCGCCTCCCCGGGAGGTCCCCCATGAAGCGTCTCGCCTACGTCAGCGGCTGCGTCGTCGTCGCGATCGCCGCCTTCCTCGGCGCCGAGCGCGGCGCCCGCGCCGCCGCACCCGCGCGCGCGCCCACCGGCTCGTTCCGCGCCGCGCTCTGGGCCCAGACCGCCGCCGAGTACCGCGCCGGCGCCACCCAGGCCTACCGCCTCGCGACGCGCCTCCTCGACGAGGCGCTCTGCGACCCCTGCTGGACCGCCGACGTCACGCAGCAGCGCGAGGGCGGCTACGCCTGCAAGCCCCCCGCCATCGTCCTCGACGCCGACGAGACCGTCCTCGACAACGCCGCGTTCCAGGCCCGCCTGCTGCTCCGGGCCCTCGCGGACCCCACGAAGGACGACGAGTTCGACGTCGCGACGTGGAACGCGTGGGTCGCCGAGCGCAAGGCCGCCGCCGTCCCCGGCGTCGCCGAGTTCCTCGCGTACGCCGTCGCGAGCGGCGTCACGCCGTTCATCGTCACGAACCGCTCCGACGCCGAACGCGACGCGACGGTCGACAACCTGCGCGCGCTCGGCCTCCCCTTCGACGCGGCGCACGTCCTCACGAAGAACGACGCCGCGGGCCGCCCCAACGACAAGTCGTCGCGCCGCGCCATGGTCGCCGCGACCCACCGCATCCTCCTCCTGTGCGGCGACGACCTCAACGACTTCGCCCCCGGCTTCCTCGAGGGCGGCCCGGACGACCGCGCGCGCACGTTCGCGCGCCACGAGGGCTGGATCGGGACGCGCTGGATCGTGCTCCCGAACCCGGTGTACGGGTCCTGGCGGAAGTCGCTCGGCGCGACGCCGGAGCAGTTCCTGAAGCCGTAGGGCCCGTCGGGGGCCCGGCGCGACCGATGCGCGGCGGGCGGGCCCGCCGCAGCGAACAGATCGACGGGCGCGGCCGGGAGGCGAGGGGGCGTGGCGCGAAGCCCGGCGGGAGGGACCCCACCCGGCTCCCGCGACCGCGAGGCCCGGCGGCCCCCGGGCCTCGCGGTCCCGGACCCCGACCGGATTCCCTTGGCCACCCGAGCCTCCGGCGACGATCCCTCCCGAGGACCCGCCACCATGCTCCCCGTCGAACGATGTGCCGCCTGCGCCGCGCCCGCCTGGCGGCTCGCCCGCGCGCTCCTCGCCGACGCGCACGAGGCGTACGACGCGGTCCAGCAGGCGTTCCTCGTGGCGGCGCGCAAGCCGGCCGCGGTGCCCGCGGGCGACCCGTGGCCGTGGTTCAGCGTCGTCGTGGCGCACGAGGCGCGGAACCTGCGGCGCAAGCGGCGGCCGGCGCCGGTGGGCATCGGCGCGGGCGGCGGGGACCGCGAGGGAGCGACCATGGACGTGCCGGACCCGCGGGCCGCGGAGCCCGCGCACGCGGCGGGCGACGCCGACGAGGTGCGCCGCCTGTGGCTCGCGCTCGACGCGCTGCCGGCGGTCGAACGCGAGGCCGTCGTGCTGACGACCCTCGGCGGGCTCACGCACGGCGCCGCGGCCGAGGTGCTCGGCGTGGTGCGCCAGACCGTCACCGAGCGCGCCCGCCGCGGGCTCGCGGCGGTGGCGGCGCGGCTGCGGCGCGGCGACGCGGCGACGGCGCACGCGCTGGCGGTGCTGCCGGTGGCCGGGCCGGAGCAAGGGCTCGCGGAGGCGACGTCGGCGTGGGTCGCGCAGGCGTTGGGCGACGTGATGGCGACGACCGGAGCCTCCGGGCTCGCGGTGAAGGGAGCGACGGCGATGGCGGTCTCGAAGTCGGCGTGGATGGTGGGCGTGGCGGTGGCGACGGCCCTCGGGTTCGTCGGCGGCGCGGTGACCGACGGGTTCGGCGTGATCGGCGGGCCGGCCCCCGAGCCCGCCGCGCGCGTCGTCGCGGCCCCGGGCGCGGTGGACGGGCCGGCCGCGGGCGCCGCCGCCCCGGCGGCGGCGTCGACGCCGGCGCCGCTCGCCGCGTCGGGCACCCCGTCCGACGAGGTCGCGCGGCTGCGCGCCGAGAACGCGCGGCTGGTCGCCGCGGTGGCCGACCTCGAGCGCACGCTCGCGTCGCGGCCCGCCGCCGACGGCGCGCCGGGGAAGGGCCCGCGGTTCACGTTCGGCGAGATGGGCCGCCTCGACGCCGTGCGCGTC
>JAEUHO010000498.1 GCA_016795345.1 Planctomycetia bacterium
CCCTCGCGCGCGACGCGGAGGAGCGCGCGCAGCTGCGGGCGGAACACGTCGGGGTGCGCGAAGCACCAGCGCAGCGAGCGCACGCCGAGCGCGGGGTTGCGCTCGGACGACGTGCCGCCGGGCGTCGCCTTGTCGGCCCCGAAGTCGAACGTGCGCACCGTGAGACGGCCGGGCCGCATGCGCTCGAGCGCCGCGCGGTAGGCCGCGAGGTGCTCCTCCTCGTCGGGCACGGGCCGCGCCGGGTCGAACAGGAACTCGGTGCGGAACAGCCCGATGCCCTGGGCCCCGCGCTCGGCCGCCGCGCCGACCTCGAGCGGGAACTCGATGTTCGCGAGCAGCGTGACGGCGTGCCCGTCGAGCGTCTCCGCGGGGAGGTGGCTCTCCTCGAGCAGCGTGCGCTCCCGCGCGTCGTGCTGCCGCGCGCGCCGCTCGGCCTCGGCGCGGACGCCCGCGTCGGGCTCCACGACCACGGAGCCCGTCGTGCCGTCCACCCACACCTCGGTGCCCGGCGCGACCGCGGCCACGACGCCGCGCACGCCGACGACGCACGGGAACCCGAGCGCCTTCGCGATGATCGCGGTGTGGCTGGTGGGGCCGCCGTGCTCGAGGACGAGGCCCGCCACGCGCCGCCCGGCGAGCGCGGCGCACTCCGACGGCGTGAGGTCCTCGGCGACGACGACGACCGGCGAGCGGCCGTCGCCCGTCGGCGCGGCGGCGGCGGGCATCCCCGCGAGCGCGCGCAGCAGCCGCTTCTCGACGTCGAGCACGTCCTGCCGGCGCTCGGCGAACATCGGGTCGGAGACCTGCGCGAGGCGGTTGAAGTGCCGGCGCATCACGGTCTCGACGGCGTGCTCGGCCGACGAGCCGCGCCGCACCACCTCCTCGAGCTCGCCCTGGACCGCCTCGAGGAGGATCTGGTGCACCTCGAAGATCGCGCCGACCTTGGGGTCGACGGCGAGGGCCCGCTGCGCGTCCACGAGGCCCTGCTGCGCCTCGGCCGCCGCGCGCGCGAGGCGGGCCACCTCGTCGGCGACCTCCTCGGGCGCGATGGCGCGGCGCTGCGTGGCGGCGAACGCGACGGCCTCGTGGTGGACCGCGCGGCCGACACGGCTGCCGTCCGAGACCGGGATGCCCGCGAGACGTCGCATGGGCCCCGACGATAGGGCGCGGGCGCGGCCCGGATCCACGTTTCCCCGGGTGGGCGCCGCCCACGGGCCGCGCCGCCGGGACCCGGCCGTCGGAGCCGACGCCGACGGCCTCCCTGCGGGGCCCGGCGATCCTCTCGCCGCGGCGGGCCTGCGCGCCTCGCGTCGGTCCCGCCGCGCTCGCGACGATCGGCGCTCAGCCCTCGGCGTGGAACCGCGCGAACAACGCCTCGAGGGCCGCGACCGCGTCCGCCCCGTCGGGCCCGTGCCCCTCGAGCACGACCTCGGTCCCGCCCGTCGCCGCCAACGAGAGGACGTCGAGGAGGTCCTTCGCGCGGGCCGTCTGCGCGCCGACGCGCAGCACCGTCTCCGCGACGTACCGCCGGGCGACGTCGACGATCCGCGCCGCGGGGCGCGCGTGGAGCCCCTGCGGCGAGGGCGCGCGGACGATCGCGCGGCCCGGGACGGGCGCGGGCCCGTCGGCCGTCACGGCCGGCTCCCGCGCGCGGGGCCCGTGGGTCGGCGGACCGGCGCCGTCACGCGGTCCCGCGCACCGGGCCTCGCGTACCGGCGCCGGGACGCCCGGCGCTCAACGCCCGCCCGCCGGGTGGTCGAACGACTCCTCGAGGACCTCGACGACGGCCGCCGGCGTCGCGCACCCGCGCAGGAGCTTCATCCAGTACTTCGACCGCGTGAGCGACACGACCCAGCGCATGAGCGCGAGGTACTCCTGGTTCGCGTCCGGCGGCGACGCGATCAGGAACACCACGTGGACGCGGTCGCCGTCCACGCTGGCCCACTCGATGCCGCGCGTCGACATGCCCACCGCGACGACGAGCTCTTTCACGAGCGCCGTCTTCGCGTGCGGCACGGCGACGCCGCCGCCGATGCCGGTGGTGCCCTCGCCCTCGCGGCCGAGGACCTCGGCCACGAGCGCGTCGCCCTTCGCCTTGGTGAGGGCCCCCGAGGTCACGAGCACGCCGGCGAGGTCCTTCACGACCTCGTCGCGCGACTCCGCCTCCAGCGAGACGACGACGTGGGCGGGGCGGACGTGGCGCGTGACCTTGGCGACGCTCATGGACCGGTTGATCGACTCCGGGCGCCCGCGGGGCGCCGTGCTGCGGGCTCCGGACGGCGCGGGCCGCCCGGGTCAGGACTCGTCGTCCTGCTCCTTCATCTTCTCCACGATCTCCTCGTAGGTCTCCTCCCGCGCGGGAGCCGGGCCCCCCGTGGGCGGCTGGGTCCCCGGGAGGATCGTCCCCATGGACTCCTGACCCCGATGGTGATCGGTCAGCTTCTGCTTGTGGCGGACCAGCTGACGGCCGAGCTTCTCCTCGGCCAGGTCCACCGCCGCGTACATGTCCGGCGACTCGGCCTTGCCGACGAGGCGCTGGCCGCGACCGACGTCGGCCACCATCTCGACGACCTTGCGCTCGCTGCCGCCCTCCATCGTGACCTCGACCCCGGTCATGCGGCCGTACAGCCGCTCCAGCTTCTCCACCTTCTCCCGGGCATAGTCCTTCATGGCCTCGGTGACGCCGACGTGGCGGCCGGTGATCTGGATGCGCACAGGGAACCTCCGCGACCCTACGCTTCGGGGTCGCCCCCGGATTCTAGGTTCGCCGCGAGGGAGGGGTCAACGAAGTCCGGCGGCGGGTCGGCGGCGTACCCGACGCGGACGAGGGTGAGGCCGTGGGCCGGCGCGGCGGGCCCCGCCCGCCGGCGGTCGCGCGCGGACACGACGGCGTCCACGTCCGCCGCGTCGCGGGCGCCCCGGCCCACCTCGAACAACGTGCCGGCCACCGCGCGGACCATCCCGT
>JAEUHO010000508.1 GCA_016795345.1 Planctomycetia bacterium
CCCGGCGGGTGGCGGCGGCCCGGGCGCCGCGGTACGCCGCGGCGGCGCACGTGACGGTGCCGGCGGAGCCGGGGACGGTGGACGACGTCGCCGCCGCGGTCGTGGCGGCGCTGGCCGACGCGCGTTCGGGTCGAGTTCGGCTCGATTGACGGGGCTGCAACGACCGATAGACTCCGGACAGAGGCGTCCTGTGGGGGCGCCCGCCGCGGATGGAGCCGCGGTCGTCCCGTCCGCCGGAGCGCGCCCG
This sequence comes from Planctomycetia bacterium, assembly GCA_016795345.1. GTDB lineage: Bacteria > Planctomycetota > PLA2 > PLA2 > JAEUHO01 > JAEUHO01. The sequence continues at coordinate 248 of JAEUHO010000508.1, forward strand.
TGAGCCCCCGACCGCCCGCCGACCGTGCGCTGCCCCGCGGGCAGCGCCCTGCGACGGCGGCCCGGGGCCTGCTCGCGGGGGTGCTCGCCTGCGTCGCGCCGCGGCTCGTCCGTCCGGTCCCGACGGCCGTGGCCGTCGCCGTCGCCGGGCTGCTCGCCGCCGCCGCGCCCGCGCGGGCCGACGAGGCCGAGCGCCTGACGGCGCAGCTCACCGGCGGCGACGACGCGGCCCGCGCGGCGGCGTTCAAGGCCCTCGAGGGCCGACCGGCGCTGATCGGCGCCGTCCTCGGGCCGCTCCTCCGGCTCGAGGGCGCCGGCGACGCGGCGGCCCACGCGGCCGCGTGGCTCGCGCAGCGTCCCGACGGCCTGCTGCTCGCCGACGACGTGCTGCGCCGCGCGCGCGGCGAGCCGATGTTCCCGCGCGCGGTCCTCGCGCTCGTCCCGTCGCGCAGCGAGGCCTGGGCGCGCCTCGTGGCCGCGGCGCGCCGCGTGGCGCTCGACGCGGCCGCGTCGGACGACCTGCGCCGCGGCGGCGTCGCCTTCCTCGCGACGGACCCCAGCGTGGAGAGCGTCGCAGCGCTCGCGGAGCTCTGGGCCGCGGGCCCCGGCGCCCTCGCGCTCGAGGCGCGGGCCGGCATCGAGCTGGCCGTGGCGTTCCGGTTCGCCGACCCCGCGACGGCGCGCGCGTGGGCGGCGGAGCACGCGAAGACGCCCTTCCTCGACGCGGTGCGCACGCTCTCGTGGCTCAAGGACAGCCCGGAGTACCCGGTGTACGCCCGGATGGTCCGCGAGTCGAAGGAGCGGATCGCGGCCGTCACGACGTTCAAGGCGCTGGCGGGGTACCTCGACCCCCGCGAGACGCCGTGGCCCGAGGTGCGCCGGATCGCCGCCGACCGCGGCACGCAGGTGACGGCGGAGCCGGGCGAGTGGCTCGCGCTGCTCGCCGACGTGCTGCGCATCGAGGACGACCCCGAGACGCTCCGCCTCCTCCTCCTCGTGGCCGCCGGCCTCGAGGAGAAGGAAGGCTCGTCGATGCGCTCGCCCGCGCTGGCCGACGCGATCGTGCTGCGGCTGAGCGAGTGCTGCTCGATGCCGCGGGCGCAGCAGGGCCTGCTCGACCTGCTCGCGCGGGTCGGCGACACCGACGCGGTCCGGAAGGCGCAGGCGTGGGCCGACCGCCCCGGCGCCGCGCCGGAGGTCCTCGAGGCGTGGCTCCGGGCGGCCGCGGCGGTCGGCGGGCTCGACGACCGCATCTGCGCGATCCACCAGGCGCGCGCCGCCAGCGAGAAGCCCGGCGACGTCGAGGTGCGCGTCCGCGCGCTCGAGGCCCTCGGCGCCCGCCGCACCGAGGGCGCCGAGGCGTGGAAGCTCGGCGCGGTCGCGCGGCAGTACCTCTACGGCGTGCTGCGCGCCGAGGACGCGATCACGAACGGGATGCGCGTCGAGACCGCGCCGGCCGCGCGCGCGGCCGCCATCCGCGCGCTCGAGGCCTTCCCCGACGTCGGCACCTACGCGCGGCTGCGACAGCTCGCCGAGGCGCCGCCCGAGCCCCCGGAACTCGCGCGCCTCGCCGGCAGCGTGCTCGTGAACCTCGCTGCCCGCGACGCCGCCGCGGGCCGCGAGCTCGTCGACCTGGCGGCGGTCGGCCGGCACCTCGAGACGCGCCGCGACGCGGTCGCCAACCTCGCGCGGATCGCGACCGAGGCGAGCGCGCGGCCCGGCGCGAGCCCGGCCGACCTCGAGAAGGCCCGCACCGACCGCGAGGCGCTCCGCAAGCGGGTCGTCGCGGTCGTGTCGGGGCTGCTCGGCGACGCGGCGGCCGACCTCTCGCTGCGCGCGGCCGCGGCCGAGGCCGCGGCGGCGCTCGGCGACCCGTCGCTCCTGCCGGGCCTCGGGACGCTCGTGGTGGACCTCCTCGAGCGCGACGAGGCGCAGCGCACCGCGGTGCAGGGGCTGCTCGAGCGGCTCGCCACCGGGGTCGTGCGCGCCGAGGCCGCCCACGACGACGAGGTGAACGCCACGCTCGCGCGGATCGCCACGGCGGGCGGGGCCTCCGTCGCGATCCCGATCGCCGACGCGGTCGCCGAGGCCGGCGGCGCGCGGCTGGGGCTCCAGTCGATGCGGGCCGACCTGCGGCTCCAGCGCGCGCGCGCCGCCGCGCTCAAGGCGCCGACGCCGGACGACGCCGCCGCGACGGCCTTCCAGCGCCGCGACGACCTCGTCGAGGCCCACAAGATCCTGCGCTCGACGCTGAAGGCGGGCGGCGCCGCGGGCGACCTCGACCGCGCGCGGCTCGTCCCGGTGAAGGCGACGCACCGCGACGTCGTGAAGCTCCTCCTCGAGCTGCCGGGCCTCGAGGAGCCGGTGCGCCGCAGCGCGCTCTTCTCGGGCCTCGCCGCCGCCGCCATGCTCGGCGACGCCGCCTCCGTCGAGGCCGCGCAGCCGTGGCTCGTGGAGGTGCGCAAGCTCCCGGCCCCGCTGTCCGACGACGAGCAGGCCGCCCTCGACGCGTTCACCGCGGCGGCCAAGCGGCTCGCGCCGCCGTCCCCGCGCGGATCGCGCGGCCCCGCCGTCCCGGCGGGGGGGGGCCGTCGGACGGACCTCCCCGCGCCGGGGCGGGCCCGCGCGCCGACGGGGCGAACGACCCGCGCGACCCGAGCGCCCCGAGCGACCCGAGCGACCCGAGCGACCCGAGCGACTCGAGCGACCAGAGCGACTCGAGCGACTCAAACGGGCGACGGACCGCGAGGCCCGCGCGCCGCCGCGGTCGGGATGCCGCGGTCGGGACGCCGCGGTCGGGGCGCCGCGGT
>JAEUHO010000530.1 GCA_016795345.1 Planctomycetia bacterium
CGACCGGAGACGACGACGATGCGCAAGCTGACGCCCCTGATCCTCCTCGTGGCCCTCGCCGCCGCGGGCTTCCGCGCGTGGCGGCAGGGCTGGTTCGTCGGCGCCGGCGCCGACGGTGGCGACGGCGGCCCCGCGGTGGACGCGCCGTCCGGCCCCGCGGGCGCCACCGACCTCGCCGCCGGCGGACGCCGCGCGGCCGACCCCGAGCAGGACCCGGCGTCCTACGAGGGCGACACGGTCGGCCGGGTCGACCTCGGCCGCGGCCCGGCGCGGCTCAAGGGCCGCGTGGTGGACGCCGACGGGCCGCTCCGCTTCGCGCGCGTGTCGCCCGTGCTGCCCCCGCCCGCGACCGCGTCGGTGCGCACGCGCAAGGACGGCACGTTCGAGGTCACGGGCCTGCCCGTGGGCGACGTGGACCTCCGCGTCGGCGCGGCGGACCACGTCTCCCGCACCGTCACGGTGCCCGGCCTCGCGGACGGCGTCGAGAAGGACCTCGGCGACGTCGTCCTCGTGCGCCGCCCCCCGATGACCGACGGGCTGTCGGTCAAGGTGATCGACGAGGCGGGCCGGCCCATCGCCGGCGCCAAGGTGAAGGCCAGCACGCTGCCGTGGGGCCTGCTCGTGACCATGGGCGCCCGGGCCGGCATGCCCGACGTGATCAGCCACGAGGCGACCACCGACGAGCTCGGCTTCGCCCGGATCGTGCCCATGGCGCCCGAGCGGTACGACGTGGTGGCCCGCGCGCCCGAGCACACGCTCGACGGCGTCGGCAACGTCGTGGTGGCGGCGGGCCGCGTCGAGCGCGTCACCATCACGCTGAAGCGGGCCCTCACGATCGAGGGCATCGTGGTGGACGCCGAGAAGGTCCCCGTCGCGGGCGCCTACGTCTCGTGCCTCGGGATGCCGACGTTCCGCTCCTACGAGCTGGTCGAGACCGACGCCTCGGGCCGGTTCACCCTGACGGGCCTCGCGGCCGGCACCTACATGATCCTCGGCGGCCGCGACGACCGCGGCGAGGGCATGACGCCGAACGTGAAGGCCGGCGACCGCGCCGCCCGCATCCAGCTCGGCGGCGCGGGGGCCATCAAGGGCCGCGTGCTCGAGGCCGACGGGAAGCCCGCGGTGAAGTTCTCGGTGCGGCCGTACACGGGCGACTGGTTCCGCTACAACTACAGCCGCCAGTTCGCGTTCGAGGACCCGGAGGGCCGGTTCGTCCTGCCCATGGCGCCCGGCGCCTACTCCCTCGACGTGCGCAGCGAGTCCGGCTCGTTCACGACGTCGAAGGCCGTCACCGTCGTCAAGGGCGAGAACGCCGAGACCGAGATCAAGCTGCCGCCCGCGGGCGTGGTCACGGGCGTCGTGACGGACCCCGACGGCGCGCACCTCTCCGGCGCGGAGGTGTTCGTGAAGCGCGGCGGCTTCCCGCCCGAGCCGGTGCGCGAGCAGTACGCGCGCGCCGACGCCGACGGCCGCTTCACCGTGAAGGGGCTCGCGATCGAGCAGGTGAAGCTGCACGTGCGGCACGCGGGCTTCGCGACGACCGAGTTCGCGACGACGGCCGCCCCCGCCGACCAGGCGAAGGAGGTCACGATCCGCATGGGCCGCGGCGCCCGCGTGCTCGGGACCGTCCGGACGAAGGACGGCCGGCCCGTCGAGGGCGCGCAGCTCAACCTCGCCCAGGGCTTCGACTTCTTCAGCGCCAAGACCGCGTTCACCGACGCGACCGGCGCGTTCGTGTTCACGGCGGTGGCCGCGGGCAAGTACCAGGTGTCGATGGGCCGCTTCGAGAACGGCGCGTCCGGCCAGCGCAAGGAGGCCAACGTGCCCGCGGAGGGCGACGTCGTCCTCGAGTTCCAGGCCCAGGACGACCCGACGGGCACGGGCAGCGTGACGGGCAAGGTCACCGTCGCCGGCAAGCCGGTCGCGAAGGCCGTCGTCAACGCGCTCGACGACCGCGGCGGCGACGCCGGCGCCAGCACCGAGACCGCCGCCGACGGCACGTTCACGCTGGCGGGCCTGCGCCCGGGCCGCGTCCAGGTGTGGGTGCAGACCCCCGACGGCATGACGGACAGCGAGACCGTCACGGTGTCCGACGGCGGCGGCGCGGCCGCCGTGAAGTTCGACTTCGGCAGCGCGTCGATCCGCGCGACCCTCGTCGGCGCCGACGGCAAGACGGTGGTCACGGGCGCGTGGGTCATCGTCGAGAAGGCCGAGAAGCGCGAGGGCGGGAGCGACTGGGAGGGCGTGAAGGCGCAGGTGAACTCCGACGAGCACGGCGTCGTGGTCGCGACGGGGCTCGACCCCGCGACCTACCGGCTCCGCATCGTCGGCTCCGGCCACGCCGCGAAGGTCACCGACCCGTTCCCCGTGGCGGACGGCGAGAGCCGCGACCTCGGCACGGTGCGGCTCGCCGCGGGCGGCGGCGTCACGGGCAAGGTGACCGGCTCGGCCGGCGAGCCCCTCGAGGGGATCGGCGTCTCGGTGCGCAACGCGCGCGGCGAGAGCGTGTTCCTGTTCAACATCGCGAGCACCGGCTCCAACGGGCGCTACGAGCTCCAGGGCATCGAGTTCGGCACGTACCGGCTGAGGTTCGAGGGCAAGGGCTTCGCGCCGGTCGAGCAGGACGTCACCGTGACCGGCGAGGGCGCGGTGGCCGACGCCGTGATGGTCTCGGGCGGCGCGCTCGTCGCGCGGGTCGAGGACGAGCGCGGCCAGCCCGTCGCCGACGCCCGCATCGTCCTCTACGACGGGACGGGCAAGCGCCTCGAGCGCACCCTGTCCATCGTCAACCTCTTCGACGCGGACGCCACGCGGACGAAGGCGTCGGGCACGGCCACGATCCCCGACCTCGCGCCGGGGCGCTACCGCGCGACCGTCGAGAAGGACGGGGCCGTCGCCGTCGGCGACCCGGTGGCCTTCTCCGTCGAGGCCGGCGGGCGCGCCGAGGTCACGCTGGTCCTGAAGCAGGGGCCCTGACCGCGGTCAGAGCACCCACAACGTCGCGAGCCCCGCCGCCGCGGAGCCGAGCAGGCCCGCGGCGACGCGGCGGGCGAACGGGCGCGAGCCCGTCGTCCACGCGATCCCCGTCTTCACCAGCGCGTTCGTGACGGCCGCCAGCACGACCACGCGGTACAGGGCGTCGCCGTGCCCCTCGCCGCCCGAGAGGCGCGCGGCCGTGATCGAGATGGCGTCCATGTCGGTCGTGCCCGCGATGGCGCCCGCGACGTAGAGGCCCGCGCTGCCGAACCACGCGTGGGCGGCCTTCGCCGCCACGACGATCACCGCGTAGATCCCCGCGAACCAGAGCGCGGGCTTCAGCTCGAACGGGTTCTCGAGCGGGACGTCCGCCGTCCCCCCGCGGCGCGTCGCGAGCAGGCCGGGCACCGCCGCGGCGAGCGTGACGACGGCCATGGGCAGGAACCACGGGACGAGGCGCGTCGCGAACGCCGGCGAGACGAGCGCGACGAGGGCGAGGATGCGGGGGTAGAGGACCGAGCAGCCGAGGAGCGTCCCCGCCGACAGCGGCACGGCCAGCGCCTCCGCCTCGCGGCTGCGCCGCGAGAAGGCCGCGGTCGTCGCGGTCGTCGAGGCGATGCCGCCGAAGAGCCCGGTCACGAGGAACCCGCGCCCGACCCCGATCGTCTTGACGGCGACGTAGCCGAGGAACGAGATCCCCGCCACGAGCACCACCATCTTCCCGATCTCGGCGAGGTTCACGGCGTCGAACGGGCCCATGGCCCGGTCCGGCAGCAGCGGCACCGCGAGCAGGGCGACCGCCACGAACTTGAGGACGGCGGCCTCGTCCTCGTCGCTCAGGCGCCCCGCGAACGTGTGCAGGCGGTCCTTGAGGCTCACGAGGACCAGCGCCGCCGCCCCCACCACCGTCGCGGCCTCGCGTTGGCCCGCCGCGGCCACGGCGCCCAGCACGTACGCGAGGAGCAGCAGGACCTCCGTCGTCAGGCCCACCGCCCCCTCGTCGCGCGACGCCCGGACGTAGGCGGCGGTCGTCAGCGCCGACACCCCGAGGAAGCCGACGGCGGCCAGCCACCCCGGCTCGCCGCCCCCGGCGAGGACCGCGAGCGCCCCGAGCAGCGCGACGATGGGGAACGTGCGCGCCCCGGCCGGCCCGCGTTTGCCCGTGGCGCGCTGGCTCCGCTCGCGCTGGAGGCCCAGGAGGAGCCCGATGGCGAGCGCGACGCCGAGCGACGCGGCGTCGTCGCCGGCGAGGGTCTGGGCGAGGGGGGCGGGCACGACCGTGCAGCATAGAGCGGACCCGCGCCCTCCCCGCTATCCTCCCCGCGTGGCCACCCTCGAGAACCGCCTGACCTGGTCCAAGTCGCGGGCCGAGGTCTTCTCGTGGTGCCTGCGCAAGTACTGGTGGACGTACTACGGCGCGTGGGGCGGCTGGGCGTACGACGCGCCGAAGGAGAAACGCGACGCGTACGTCCTCAAGAACCTCCACAGCCGCTGGACCTGGGTCGGCGACACCGTCCACCGCGCCATCCAGCGCGTCTTCGAGCGCATCCGCGACGCGGCGCGCGGCGCCGGCCTCGCCCTCGACGACACCGTGCCCCTCGACCCCGACGAGGAGGCCGAGCGCCTGACCCGCACGATGCGCGCCCAGTTCCGCGCCTCCCGCGAGGGCCGCTACCGGGCCGACCCGAAGCGCGTCCTCGGCCTCGTCGAGCACGAGTACGGCGTCGCGGTGCCGGACGTCGAGTGGCGCGACATGAACAAGCGCGCGGTGGACGCCCTCCGCGGCTTCCTCGCGTCGCACACGTTCGCGACGCTCGCGGCGTCGGACCCCGCCACCTGGCTGCCGTTCGAGACCCTCGACTCGTTCGACTTCGAGGGCACGCCCGTCTGGGCCGCGCTCGACTTCGGCCGCCGCGTGGACGGCGGCGCGGAGGTCTACGACTGGAAGACCGGCGAGGAGCGCGTCGAGGCGAACTCGCTCCAGCTGCTCGTGTACGCGCTCTTCGTCGAGCAGAAACACGGCATCCCGGCGACGACGGTCACGGGCCGCCTCGTCTACGTGAACACCGGCGCGGTGCACGTCGTCGAGCCGACGCCGTCGGCGCTCGACGACGCGCGGACCGCCATGCGCGCGAGCCTCGCCGAGATGAAGGAGCGGATGCGCATGGGCGGCGGCAGCGACCCGAGCCCGCTCGCCTTCCCGATGACGGACGACCTGACGCGGTGCGCGTCGTGCTCGTTCCGCCGCCTCTGCGGGCGCTGACGCCCGCGCGCGTCACTCCCCCTCGTGCGCGACGGTCGCGAGCCGCCACGCGGCGTCCACCTCGTCCACGCCGAGGCCCGTGGCCCGCCGCAGCGCGGCCTCGCTGCCGCCGCCGTCGCGGCGGGCCTCGAGGAACGCGATCCCCTCGTCGGGGTGGTCCTCGAGGAGGAACCGCAGCACGGACCACGCCTTCACGAGCATGGGCCCGTCGAGCTCGTTGAGCGAGCCGAACAGGAGGCGCTTGAGCGGCTCGTCGCGGCGGCTCCACGCGAGCTCGACCGCCTGCTCGCCCCAGGTCTCCGCGTGGGGCGCGCGTTCGGCCACGCCGGCCCGCGTCTCCTCCAGCGCGATGCACCACGACGCCTGGGTGCCCAGCACGCGCAGCGTCACGTAGGCCGCCAGGCCCTCGTAGAGCCACGCCTCCTCGGCCTCCACGCCGAACCGCTCGCGGAAGAGCACGTGGATCGCGTAGTGGAGGCAGCCGTCCACCGCGAACACCGCCTCGGGGCGCTCCATGAGCACCACGGTGTCCTTGCGCTTGCCGCGCGGGAGCGGGACGGCGGAGACCGACTTCGCGAACGTGCGCACGGCCGGCACGAGGTTCGGCTCGGCCTCGACGACCTTCACGTAGTCCTCGTGGGCCGCGAGGACCACGAACCGGCCCTCGCCCGGCAGGAGCGGCTCCGTGGCCGGGATCCCGAACCGCGAGCGGAACCACCGGGCGCCGAGGTCGGCCGTCGCGAGCGCGGCGGCCGCCGCGTCGTCGTCGAGGTCGGTCTCGAGGACCCAGTCGCGCAGCCGCCACACCGCGAGGGGCTTGCCCACCGCCGCCGACCGCGGGCCCGGCGCGTCGTCGCGCACCGGCTCGACGCCCATGGCGCGCAGCCGGCGCACCTCGGCGTCCACCCGCGTGCTCGCGATCCGCCGCCGGCGAACGTCGGCGGGCACCCAGCCCTCGACGGGGTCGGGGACCTCCCCGAGGGCGAGGCGGCACCAGACGTCGTCGGGGTCGCGCGCGAGCGCGAGGCGGCACTCGGCGTCGGCCTCGGCGGCATGGCCCGCGGCGCGCAGGGCGACGGCGAGGTCGCGATGGCGCGCGGCCGACGGGAGGTCGACCTCCGCGCGCCGCCGCGCCGCGTAGTCGGCGCGGGCCGCGGGCCGCGCGTCGGGCGCCGCCCGCACGAGGGCCCAGGAGGCCGCGTCGCGCACCCAGGCCTTGCCCTGCCGCAGGTAGCGCAGGCGCTTGCGCGCGACCGCGTCCTCGGGGTCGAGGCGGAGCACCTCCTCCCAGTCGGCGTCGGCGGTGCGGTCGAGGCCGTTGTCGTCGCCCCACTTCGCGAGCCGCCGCAGGTCGTCGGCGTCCTTCGCGAGGACCTTCGCGCGCTGCGCGGCGAGCGCGTCGGCCGTCGGCGCGCCGCGGGCCGGGCCCCCGCCGACGACGGCCACCGCCGCGAGGACGCCGAGGACGACGAGCGCGCAGCGCCGCGCGGGCCTCACGCCTCCCCCTCCGTCGGGGCCTCCGCGCCGGCCGCGCGCGCGCGTTCGCGCTCGTCGGCGAGCCGCACGGCGAGCTCCACGGCCTCCTCGGCCGTCGTGGCGGCCGGGACGCGCGTCTCGAAGAGGCGGTCCGGGTCGAGTTTCCACGTCCCGAGGCCCACCACCGGGATGCCGCGCTTCAGCGCGAGCGCGATCTCCGACAGCGTGCCGAGCTTGCCGCCGACCGCGATGACCGCCTCGGCGCAGGTCGCGACGACGTAGTTCCGCGCGTCGCGCAGCCCCGTCGGGACCGCGACGTCGACGTAGGCGTTCGCGTCCTCGCGCGCGGTGCCCGGCAGGAAGCCGAGGGTGAGCCCCCCCGCCTCCTTCGCGCCCATGCAGACCGCCTCCATCACGCCGAACAGGCCGCCGCAGACGACGACGAACCCGCGCTCGGCGAGACGGCGTCCGACCTCGTGGGCGAGGTTGAACTCGCGCCGGGTGCAGGTCCCGGCGCCGATGACGGAGATGACGCGGCGCACG
>JAEUHO010000374.1 GCA_016795345.1 Planctomycetia bacterium
CCCCGGGGGCCTCGCCGTCGTCTGACCGGAGGCCCCCGCGGCCGGCGGGCCCCGGCCCCCCGAACGCGTCGGCCCCCGCGGGGTTCCACCACGGCCCGACGCCCCTGCGGCAGGGCCGGTCGATCCACACGGGGGAATGCCCCCGGGCACCCGGGGCCGTGGTTGAATCCCGGCTCCCTGCCCTGCCCCACCGATCCCCGGGCCCGACCGATCTCCGAGACTGGAGCGCACCGATGGCCGACCTCGCCCCCGCCGCCGACGACGTCTCGGCCGCCGCCCGCGTGAAGGAAGCGCACGCGCGGATCACCGGGGAGCTGCGCAAGGTGATCGTCGGGCTGGACGGGGTGATCGACGAGCTCCTGATCTCGATCTTCGCCCGGGGGCACTGCCTCCTCGTGGGCGTCCCCGGCCTCGCGAAGACCCTCCTGATCAGCACCCTCGCCAAGAGCCTCTCGCTCTCGTTCAACCGCATCCAGTTCACGCCGGACCTCATGCCGGCCGACATCACCGGCACCGAGGTCATCCAGGAGGACCGCGCCACCGGGACCCGGCAGCTGAAGTTCATCCGCGGCCCGATCTTCGCCAACGTGATCCTGGCCGACGAGATCAACCGCACGCCGCCGAAGACGCAGGCCGCGCTGCTCGAGGCCATGCAGGAGCGCCAGGTGACGGTGGGCGGCGTCCGGCACCCCCTCGCCCCGCCGTTCTTCGTGCTCGCGACGCAGAACCCCATCGAGCAGGAGGGCACGTACCCCCTGCCCGAGGCCCAGCTCGACCGCTTCATGTTCATGGTGCGCGTCGAGTACCCGACCGAGGCCGAGGAGATGCGGATCGTCGAGATGACGACGAAGCCGACCACCGTCGAGCTCCAGCAGGTGCTCTCCGGCCAGGAGATCCTCGACCTGCAGGAGCTGGTGCGGCGGGTGCCCGTCCCGGAGCACGTGCTCCAGTACGTGCTGCGGCTCGTCCGCGCGACGCGCGTGAACACGCCCGAGACGCCGGCGCTCGTGAAGGAGCGCGTGGCGTGGGGCGCGGGCCCGCGCGCGAGCCAGTACCTCGTGCTGGCCGGCAAGGCGCGCGCGCTGCTGCAGGGCCGCCTCTACGTCTCCACCGAGGACATCCAGGCGGTGGCCCACCCCGTGCTGCGCCACCGCATCATCACCACGTACGGCGCCGAGGCGGAGGGGTACACCTCCGACCGCCTCGTCACCGATCTCCTCCGTACGATCCCGACGACCGGCGAGGCCCTGCGTGACCACCGACTCCCGTCGGTACTTGGATCCTAGGGTCCTCGACAAGATCGAGGGCCTCGACCTCAAGGCGAGGCTCATCGTCGAGGGCTACATCTCGGGCCTCCACCGGAGCCCCTTCCGGGGCTTCTCCGTGGAGTTCGCCGAGCACCGGGAGTACGTCCCGGGCGACGACATCCGCTTCCTGGACTGGAAGGTCTACGGGCGGAGCGACCGCCTCTACATCAAGCGGTACGAGGACGAGACGAACCTCGAGGCCACGCTCGTCGTGGACGTGTCGGCGTCCATGACCTACCGCGGGGTCTCGTGCGCGCACACGAAGCTCGACTACGCGCGGTGGGCCGCGGCCGCGCTGGCCTACCTGATCACGCAGCAGCAGGACGCCGTGGGCCTCTGCCTCTTCGACGACCGCGTGCGCCGCACGCTGCCGACGGGCAACAACCCGCTGCACCTGAAGAACGTGATCGGCGCGCTCGACCAGGCGGCGCCCACGCCGGGCACCGCCGTCGGGAAGGCCCTCAAGGAGGTGGCGGAGACGCTGCGCCGGCGCGGCCTCGTGCTGCTGTTCAGCGACCTGCTCGACGACCCGCACGCGATCGTGGCCGGCCTCGAGGCGATCCGGCACCGCGGCCACGAGGTGGTCGTGTTCCACGTGCTCGACCGCGACGAGGCCACGTTCCCGTTCGAGCGGCTGACCCGGTTCACCGACCTCGAGGGCCCCACGGAGGTCGTCGCCGACCCCGAGGCGCTGCGCGCGGCCTACCTGGCGGAGGTGGACGGGTTCCAGCGCCGCGTCCGGCGCGCGTGCCTCGCCAACCGCATCGACTTCGTGGCGCTCGACACGTCCGAGCCCCTCGGGACGACGTTGTCGGCCTACCTCGCCAAACGCGCGTCGCGGAGGGGCCGATGACCGTCCTCGCCGCCTTCCTCCACCCGGCGCTCCTCGCCGCCGGCGCGGCCGCGGCCGCGGTCCCGATCATCATCCACCTGCTGAACCGCCGGCGGGTGCGGCCGCTCGACTGGGCCGCCATGGCCTGGCTCCTCGCGGCGCTCAAGAAGCACCAGCGGCGCCTCAAGCTCGAGAACTGGCTCGTCCTCTTCCTCCGCTGCGCGGCGCTCGCCCTGCTCGGCATGGGCCTCGCGCGCTGGGTCGTCGCCGACTCCGCCCTCGCGGCGCTCGCGCGCCCGAAGCGCACCATCGTGCTGCTGCTCGACACGTCGTACAGCACGGGCGCGCGCACCGGCGCCCGCGCCGTCGCCGACCGCGTGCGCGAGGTCGCCGACACGCTCCTCGCGGGCCTGTCCGCCGACGACGTGGCCGCGGTGGTGCTGTCGAACGACGTCCGCTCGGACCGCACGGGCACGCGCCCGGCGGTGCTGCTCCCGCGCGCCGTGGGCCGCGACGCCGCGTCGCGCGGCCGGCAGGCCCTGTCCGCGGTCCGCCCGACGGAGGCGCCGGCCGCGTGGGCCGACGCGCTGCTCGAGTGCGCCCCGAAGAAGCTGCAGCTGCAGCCGCAGGACGTGAACCGGGTGCTCGTCTGGGTCACCGACCTGCAGGCGCGCGACTGGCGCCCGCCCGTGGACCGCGCGTCGGACCCGCTGCGCGACGCCGTGGACGCGCTGCGCCGCGAGGGCGTCGAGCTCCAGGTGGTGGACGTCGGCGGCGCCGACGGCGCGTCGCTGCCCAACCTCGCCGTGACCGACGTCGCGCTGACGGGCGTCGCGGACGTGTTCGCCGGCCACGGCTTCCAGGTGACGGTGCGCATCGCGAACCACGGCACGGCCCCCGTCGCGCGCGCCACGCTCCGGCTGTTCCTCGACGACCAGGCCGCGCCGCTGAAGACCGTCACGGTGCCGACGCTCCCCGCGGCCGACGCGCGCACGCTCGCCGTCCGCACCGTGGACGTGCCCGTGGACGTGCCGCGCGACGTCGCGCCGAAGCTGCCGGGCGCGCACGCGCTGCGGGCCGAGGTGACCCCGCCCGAGGGCGCCGCGTCCGCCGACGCGCTCGGCCTCGACAGCCGCCGCGTGCTCGCGCTCGACGTGCGGTCGCGGCTGCGGGTCGTCGCGTGGGTCGAGTCGCCCGCCAAGGCCGCCTTCGACCCCGCGGGGCTCCTCCGCGGCTTCTTCGTGGGCGAGGAGGCCGGCGACGAGTTCGAGTTCGACGGCGTCCGCTCCGAGGACGAGCTCCGCCGCGTGCTCGGCGACCCCGCGCGCCGGCCCGGCTTCGTCCTCCTCGGCAACCGCGTGCCGCGCGCCGACGCGACGCGCCGCGACCTGGCCCGCTTCGTGGCCGAGGGCGGCGCCCTGGCCGTGTTCGCCGGCGTCGACTTCGACCCCGCCATGTGGAACGAGGCGTTCGGCGCCGCCACCGACACGCGCCTGCTCCCGTTCCGGTTCGGCCCCGCCGAGACGCGGACCGAGGGCGCGTGGGGCCTCGACTTCGACCGCGCGAGCGCCCACCCGATGTCGAAGGAGTTCGTGACGGGCGAGGCGCACTTCGTGACCGACGTCGCCCCGCGCCTCCGCGGCCGCATGCGCCTGCTGCCCCCCGAGCCCGCGACCCCCGTCGGGCCCGCGGGGCCCACCGGCGCGCGGCCCGAGGACGACCTCGTCGTGCTGCGCTTCAAGGAGGGCGACGGCCTCACCGCCGGCCCGCCCGCCCTCGTCGAGGGCCCCGTGGGCCTCGGCCGCGTGATGTACGCGGGCTTCGCGCTCGACGACCTGTGGACCGCCGAGGGGTTCGTCCTGTTCCTGCCGGTCCTGCTCAACGACGCGTCCCTCGGCATGACCCGGACCTCCGACCTCGGCCGCAACCTGCGCGTCGGCGACGCGATCCGCGCCACGCTGCCCGACGACGCGTCGCCGCCCCGCCTCTCGATCCCCGGCCGCGGCGAGGAGGCCCCCACGCTCAAGGCCGCCACGGCCGCCGGCGAGCGGCGCGCGCTCGTCTACGACCGCGTCGGGACCGCCGGCGTGTGGCGCCTGACCTACGAGCGCCCGCCGGAGCGCGGGGCCACGCCGCCGGTGCCGCGGCGCGAGGCGCAGGCGTTCGGCGTCAACCCCGACCCCGACGAGGGCTCGTTGATCCGCGCCGAGCACGACGCGGTCCGCGGCCGCGTGCCGGGCCTCACGTTGCGCGTCACCTCCGGCCTCGAGCAGGGCGCCACGGAGGCCTTCTCGCCCGTGCGCGAGGGCGAGTTCACGCGGTGGATCCTGATCTCGGTGCTCGTCCTCCTGCTCCTCGAGCCCTACCTCGCGATGCGGTTCGGCCGCCACGACACGCGGGGGGCCGCCGCCCCGCCCAAGGAGGCCGCGTGACCCCCGCGTCGCCGCTCGCCGCCCCCGCGCTGCTCGCCGTCGAGCGGGTCGTCGGCCCGGTGCGGTTCCCTGGCGCGCCGCCGGCCTGGGCCGTCGTCCTCCTGCTGGTCGCGCTCGCCCTCGGCGTGCGGTGGATCTACCGGCGCGAGCGCCAGAAGGTGTCCCGCGGCTGGCGCATCGTGCTGGGCGGGCTGCGCATCCTCGCCGTCGCGATCGTCGCCCTCGCGCTCTTCCAGCCGCAGCGCGAGGTCGCGGAGGTCGCCGAGGACCGCAGCCACCTCGTGCTGCTGCTCGACACGTCGTCGAGCATGAACACCGTCGACCGGTACCGCCCGGAGGACGAGTCGCGGATCCTCGCCGCCGCCTACCCCGAGGGCGGCAGCGACGGCCGGCCGCCGCGCCTCGGCCTCTCGCGCGGCGAGATCCTGCAGCGCGTCGTCGCCGGCCCCGGCGAGCCGGTGCTGCGCGCCCTGGCGGACCGGTTCGTGCTGCACGTCTACGGCTTCGACGAGGACGTGCGCCTCGTGGGCTCGACCGAGCGCCCCGACGGCGAGGCCCCGCCCGCGCCGGCCCCGGACGCGGGGCCCGAGGGCGCGAAGCGCCCGAACGACCCCGCGAGCCTCGGCCAGGCGGTCCGGGACCTCGCGTTCGAGGGCCCCTCGACGTCCGTCGGCAGCGCGCTCCGCGCGCTCGCGCGCGAGTTCGTGGGCCGCGACGACCGCCGGCTGGCGGGCGTCGTCGTGGTCACCGACGGCCGCGACAACGCCGAGGGCGAGCGTCCGCTCGACGCCGTCGCCGCGCTCGGCAAGGGCGCCGAGGACCTGCGGCTCGCCGCGGTCGCGCTGGGCGACCCGCGCCTCGCCAAGAACCTGCGCGTGGACAAGGTGCTCGCGAAGGACGAGGTGCTCGTCCAGGACGAGGTGACGTTCCTCGCGCAGCTGCGCCAGACGGGCTTCGACGGCGTCGAGGGCGTCACGGTCGAGCTCGAGATCACCCGGACGAAGGGCGCCGACCACCGCGACTTCGACCGCCCGCGGCCCGTCAAGGTCGACCCCGCGCGCGCGAAGACGGTCGTGCGGCTCGCGCCGTCGGCGCAGGCGACGCCGGCGGCGCTCGCCCACCGCTTCGACGAGGCCGGCGACTACGAGGTGAAGGTCCGGGCGCTCCTGCCGCGCGGCCCCCACGACTACGCGGCCGAGGACGCCGTCGTCGAGGACGACGTCAAGGTCCACCACCTGCGCGTCCTCGACCGGACCATCAAGGTGCTCGTCGTGGACCGCGAGATGCGGTACGAGACGCACTTCCTCAAGAACGTCCTCGTCCGCGAGGCCCGGACCGCGAGCGACCCCCGCCGCATCGACGCACACGTCTGGGTGCAGGAGTACGACACCGAGGTCCCCCAGCCCGCGAGCCGCAACCTCACGCCGCTCAAGTCGTTCCCGACCACGCGCCAGGAGCTGTTCGCCTACGACGTCGTCGTGTTCGGCGACGTGAACTGGCGGCGGCTCGCGCCCACGGAGGAGCGCTCGCGCGAGGTGCTCCGCATCCTCAAGGACTTCGTCGCCGAGGGCGGCGGCCTCGCGTTCGTGGCCGGCGAGAGCGAGAACCCGACGGCGTACCTCGACACGCCGATCCAGGACCTGCTGCCCGTCGTCGCGCGCCCGAGCGACCGCAGCGACGACAGCCTCCCGAAGCGGACCCCGTTCCGCGTGGCCCCCACCGACGCGGGCCGCGAGCACCCGATCCTGTCGGTGCTCCAGACCGACCCCGAGCGCGTGGACCGCACCTGGCGCGAGCGCGAGGGCTGGGAGTGGTACTGGCTGTACCGCGCCCACGGCGGGCTCAAGCCCGGCGCGTTCGCGCTGGCGCGCGTGTGGAACGCGCCCGGCCGCGAGTTCACCGACGACCGCGGCGATCCGTACGTCGTCTTCGCGGGCATGGGCTACGGCAAGGGCCGCGTCTTCTTCAGCGCCATCGACCAGATCTCGCGGATCCGCATCTCCGTCGGCGACGCCTACTACGGCCCGTTCTGGGACGAGACGATCCGCTGGCTCGCCACCTACCGCCTGCGGGGCGGCAACGCGCGCTACAAGATCGAGACCGACAAGGAGGCGTACTTCGTCGGCGAGACCGCCGTGGTGAAGGTCTGGGCCTTCGACCGCGACTTCAAGCCCGTCCGCACCGAGACCCTGCGCGGCCTGCAGGTCGAGGGGCCCGACGGCAAGCCGATGCTCACCGACGCGGACGCGCCGCGGAAGGACCCCGACGGCGCCGAGGGCCTCTACCGCACGACGCTCCGCCTCCCGTCCGGCGGCACGTACCTCGCCTACGTGGACCCCGGCGAACGCGACGCCGGCGCGCGCGCCGAGCAGCGCTTCGTCGCCCGGTTCGCCACGAAGGAGGCGCAGGACAAGGTCCCCGACCACGACCTGCTGGCCGCCCTCGCCCGCGCGACGAACCCGCCGGGCCCCGCCGAACGGGTGCTCGTCTGGGCCCCGTGGCAGCTGCGCGCGCTCGTGGACGGCCTCGAGAGCCGCACGACGCCGCGGCAGCTCTCGCGCCGCGACGAACCGCTCTGGGACAACGCCTGGCCGCTGATCCTCGCGACCGCGATCCTCGCGCTCGAGTGGATCCTGCGCAAGCGCTTCCAGATGATCTGACGCGGGGAGGCGCTCCGGGCGCGCGGCACGCGAGGCCCGGCCCGCGGTACGCAAGGCCCGGCCCGCGGTACGCGAGGCCCGGCCCGCGGCACACGAGGCCCGGGGCGCAGCACGCGAGGCCCGGCGCGCGGCACACGAGGCCCGGTCCGCGCGCGCGTCCGCGGCGTAAGGCCTTGCGGACCGGAACGGTCCGCGCGCCCGCGCGGGTTTCCCGGCCGCGGCGGCCGCGTGGTCCTACGATGGAGGCATGGAGGACGCGCGCGCCGCCGTCCGACCGACCGATCCGGCGGGTCCGAGCCCGTTCCTCCGGACGTACGCGTGGTGGGCGGCCCTCTTCGCGCTCCTGCTCGCGGGCCTCGCG
>JAEUHO010000562.1 GCA_016795345.1 Planctomycetia bacterium
GGGCCGATGGATGCGACCCGGGCGCGGCGCGGAGGCGACGACAGCGTGTTCCTGCACCACGCCGAGGAGCCTCCGCGACGTGGCGCACGCGTTCGTGCCCGCCGGTGGCCCTGCGATACGCCCGGGTCGCAGCCGCGGCCCACACCTCGTCCCCTCGTGCATGGGCCGGGCTAGATCGCGGTTCGCGCCCCGCCCGGTCCACGGGATCGCGGCGCGGCCCGCGGGCCGCGAAGGGCGCACGTCGCGCCGTTGCCCGCGCGGAAGGACGGGCCGCGCGACCCGCACGGCCGAGGGCCGAGGGTCCCGAGCGGGTTTCTCGGCCCCCGCGCGGCGTCGCGCCCGAGTGGATCGGCGCTTGCAAGGACGCGGGCGATGTCGAGAGTCGTCTTCCTGCTCGCGGTCGGCGCGCTCGCGGCGATCGGCTACGTCACGCTCGCCTCGTCGCGGTCCACGCGTCGGGTGCACGCGCAGTCGAAGGTCCCGGGCATCGTCGTCGTCTGCCTCGACACGCTGCGCGCCGACGCGGTGGACGCCGGGCCCGATCACGACGGCCTGCCGTCGTTCCGCGCGTTCGCCGCCGACGCGACGCGGTTCACGTGCGCGTTCGCGCCGTCGTCGTGGACCGCGCCGTCGGTCTCGACGATCCTCACGGGCCTCCTGCCGGGTTCGCACGGCGTGCTCGACACGGCGTCGTCGACGCGCCTGCCGGCGGCGATCCCGACGCTCGCGACCCTGCTCGCCGAACGCGGCTTCAGCACCGCCGCGTGCACGGGCGGCGGATGGGTGGAGCGGGGGTCGGGGCTCGAGCGCGGCTTCGAGCAGTTCGCGAGCGACTTCGACGCGATCGCGCCCGCGGAGGCCGTCGCGCGCTGGCAGGCCCGACGGCCCCTGGACCGGCCGTTCTTCCTCTTCCTGCACTCGTACGCGGCGCACGACCCGTACGGCGACAAGTCGCGGACCGGCGCCGACCCGTGTCCCGGCGGCGAGGGCGAGGAGGGCCGTGCCGTCGCGGCCGCGCTCGCGGCCGCGGGCGCGCGCCCCGACGACACGTTGCGGCTGCGGTACCTCGAGCTGCGCATGACGGACCGCTGCGCGCGCCGCCGGCTCGCGGACGGCCTCGGGACCGAGCGGTTCGGCGCGGTCTACGCGGCGTGCCGCGACCTCGTGGACGGGGCGTGGCGGGACGTCCCGGACGGTCCGGCGACGATCGCGCGCATCCGCGCGGCGTACCACCGCGCCCTGCCGTACGTGGACCGCCGCCTCGCCGAGACGCTCCGCGCGCTCGCGTCGCTGCCGCCCGAGACGGTGATCGTCGTCTGCTCGGACCACGGCGAGGCGCTCGGCGACCACGGACCGGTCCAGCACGGGCGGCACGTCAGCCACGAGCTGACCTCGGTGGCCCTCGCGATCCGCGCGCGCGGCCTGCCGGCGGGGGCGACGGTCGGCGCGGCGTGCGGCCTCGCCGACGTCGTGCCGACGCTGCTCGACCTCGCGGGGATCCGCACCGACCTCACGCTCGACGGGCGGTCCCTCGTGGGCGCGGGGGACGGGCCGGGACGACCCGTCCCGTCGATCGTCGTCTCGCCGGAGGACGGCTCCGGCGACGACGAGCCGTGGGTGCGCCGGGCCGCGGTCCGCGACGCGGCCGTCGCGTGGCTCGGCGAGTTCGACCGGCGCACGGGGACGTGGGTCGCCGAGACCTGGTACGACCGCGCCGCCGACCCGACGGAGCGGTTCCCGCTCGTGGCGGCGCCGCCGCGGGGCCAGTCCGCGGAGTTCTCCCGCGTGCGGGCCGAGACGCGGCGCACGGTCGAGCTGCGCACCCGCTGAACCGCCGGCGGGCGGCGGTCGCGAGGTCGTCGCCACGGGGCATGCGGCCGTGCCGGGCGTCGGCGCGCCACCGCCGACGGCGCGGCGCGGGGGGCCGACAGT
>JAEUHO010000033.1 GCA_016795345.1 Planctomycetia bacterium
GCCGGCGGCGACGACGGCCACGACCGGCGTCCAGCGGTCCGCGGCGGGCCGGTCGGCGGTCGGGGTCCCGGGACGCGAGGCCCGGCGGCCTTCGCGCGCCGCGAGGCCGATCACGCCCATCGCCACCGCCAACACGACGACCGCGGTCATGGCCGCCCGCCCCCGTCGGGGCGGGGCCGCGCGCGCGCGGCGCCGGCCGCCCCGCGGACGACGGCGGCCGGGCCTCGCGTCATCGCGCCGCGGTCTGGAGGTACCGCGTCACCCGTGCGCGCTCGTCGCCGAACAGGCCCGCGCGCGGGCCGTACGTGCGGACGAGCCCGGGCCACTGCGCCGGCGACGCGTGCCGCGGGGAGAACGGGGCGTGGCACTGGCCGCACTTGCGCTCGTAGAGCGTGCGCGTGCCGTCGTCGGGCGCGCTCGCGACCACGGCCGAGGGCCGGGCGGCGGGCGCGACCACGACCGGCGCGCCGCGCTCGACGGCGTTGCGGCCCGGGTCGGCGGGCACCGACCAGGTGCAACCGGCGAGCGCCGCGCCGGCGACGATCGCCGGCAGGGCGCTGCACAGGAGGCGGACGGACGGGCGGGTCGGGTGCACGGCGGCCTCCTAGAAGTAGGTGGACACGCTGAGCGTCCACTCCGTGGTGTCGTCGGCCGACTCGGCGTCGTACCAGGTGTGGTCCACGCGGATCACCGTGCGCTCGGTGATGCGGTAGTTGAGCCCGACGGTGAGCGCGTCGAGGTCGTCCCGCGAGCTGGCGCCGTCCACGCGGTCGTCGAGGTCCATGGTCTGCCAGCGCACGACGAGGGTGAACAGCGAGGTGTCCTGCACCAGGCAGGTGCGGCAGGCCTGGAGCGCGCACGGCATGAAGTGCCACGCGCCCTCGACCCAGAGGGCCGACTGGCCGCGGACCGCGTCCGGCGGGTCCGAGGCGTTGCGCTCGTAGTCGTAGGCCACCCACTCGGCCTTGGCCTCGAACGGCCCCTTCCGCAGCAGGACGTCGAGCGCGTACCCGGTCACCTCGTTCTCGTCGGCGTCGTCGTAGACGCCCCAGGTCCCCGAGACGCCCGTCTCGAGGTAGTCGAGGACGCCGCGGGTGTTCCACGTCGCGGCGAGGCGCCCCCAGACCTGCTTGCCGTCGTTGTCGTCCTCGGCCTGGCGCGCCTCGCGGACGCCGTTGTCGTCCGTGAACGCGTCGCGGTACCCGTTGGTGACCGCGACGTCGTAACTGAAGACGTGGTCGCAGCCGAAGGGGGCCGCGCCCTGGACGCCGACGCCGGGCTGGCCGAAGCCGGTGGGCACAAGGTACCGCGCGGTGAACGGCCGGTTGGTCAGGTCGTTGAGCGGGTCGTCGTGGTGGAGGTTGTAGCGGCCGAACGGCACCAGGATCCAGCCGACCTTGGGGACGAACGCGTCCGACACGTGGAACTTCACCTCGGCCTTCTCGAGGACGACCTCGCCCTCGATCTCGTCGCTGATCCCCCCGTGCTCGATCTCGAGCTCCATGTCGAAGTCGATGCACTCGGTGATGTCCGCGCTCGCCTGGAGGATCACGCGGTGCTGGTCGAAGAACGAGTTGTCCTCGCTCCCGTCCTGGAACCGCCAGTGGAAGTAGCCCCCCCACCGGATGCCCCCGGGCGCGGTGTGCTCGGTCGGGGCGACGAGGACGCCGTCGGGCTGCGAGCGGACGTACGCCCCCACCGCGGCCTGCAGTTCCTCGGCGGTGGGACGCGAGGCCCCGCCGTCGCGGCGCGACGCGTCGAGGTCGCGGCGGAGGCGGTCCATCTGCTCCGCCTGCTCGCGGACGAGCGCCTCGAGGCGCCGGATCCGCTCCTCCGTCCCGTCGTCCGCCCGCGCCGCGCCGGACGCGAGGCCCGCCACGACCAAGGCCACCAACCACATGCTGCCGATCGTCCTCGCACGCATCGAAGGTCCTCCCGAAGGCTCGCGGCGCAGGCCCACGACGGGAATCAAGGTATTGAGACTCATTCTCAATATCAAGAATAAACACGCCCGCCCCTCCCCCGTTCCGAGACTCGCACAACCCTTTGTGACGGCTCGGGTTAGGGGCGCGCCCCCCCGGACGAGCCGGCCCTGCCCCCGCCCGGCCGCCCCCTTGGTGCTGGGTCCCCCGATCTGTATCCTCCGCCCCGCCGTTCGGGGGTCGGGCCGCCCCCGCCGACGACGCGTGTCCAAGAGGTGGGCCCCAACTCCGTCGTCCGTGTCCCCGCGCCGGGGAGGGAACCTGCTCCGTGAAGATTCCGGTCGGCATCAAGGTGTTCGTGGACGCCGCGGGGGTCGATCCCCGCTACGCGCGCCTCGTCCACCGGTACGTCCTCTCGGCCGCGGTCTGGCTGCTCATCGGCACGTTCGCCGGGCTGCTCGACGCGTTCCGCTACACGGTCCCGGAGCTCCTCGAGCTGCCGTGGCTCTCCTTCGGCCGCGTGCGGCCGATGCACACCGCCGCCGTCCTCTGGGGCTGGGCGTCGCTCGCGCTCCTCGGCGTGTGCGTCTACGTGGTCCCGCGGTCGTGCCGCACGACGCTCCACAGCCTCCTCGCGGCGCGCATCTCGCTCTGGCTCTGGAACGCGGGCCTCACGCTCGGCGTGATCGCGTTCGCGATGGGCCAGAACAACGGCAACCAGGAGTACCGCGAGTTCCCGATCTTCCTGAGGCTCGGGCCCGTGCCGGTGCCCGTGGTCCCGCTGCTCGCCGCCTCCGCGATCCTGCTCGCGTGGAACTTCTACAAGACCATCGCGAAGCGCTCGGTCCAGCAGATCTACATCTCCAACTGGTTCATGCTCTCGGCCCCCCTCTTCGCGACGGTCCTCGTCGTGGTGGGCTGGTTCCCGGGGTTCAACCGCGGCAACGGCCAGCCCATCATCCAGGGCTGGTACATGCACAACGCGGTGGGCATGTGGTTCACGCCGCTGGCCGTCGGCGCGACGTACTACACGCTGCCGAAGCTGCTCAACAAGCCGATCTACTCGTACGCGCTGGGCGTCCTGGGGTTCTGGACGCACATCATCTTCTACACGCTGATCGGCACCCACCACTACATCTTCAGCTCGCTGCCGGCGTGGCTGCAGACCACGTCGATCATCTTCAGCACCGCGATGATGGTGCCGGTGTGGGCGAGCACCGGGAACTTCCTGCTGACGATGCGCGGCGAGCGCAGCGCCATGCGGATCTCGTACTCGCTGCCGTTCGTGCTCGTCGGCGCCATCGGCTACGGCCTCGCGTCGGTGCAGGGCACCGCCGAGGCGTTCAAGGCCGCCAACGAGATCTGGCACTTCACCGACTACACCGTCGGCCACGCGCACCTCGCGATGGTCGGGTTCGTCTCGTTCCTCGTGTGGGGCTCGATCTACGGCCTCGTGCCGCGCGTCACGGGCAAGGAGCCCAACGTCGAGCTCGTCGGCGCCCACTTCTGGCTGAGCTTCGTCGGCCTCGCGATGATGTTCGTCGCGCTCTGCGGCGGCGGCCACGCCCGCGGCGTCGGGAACCTCGAGGGCGACTCCTTCATGGAGGGCATCCGCACCATGGCGCCCTACTGGGTGTGGCGCGCGGTGGGCGGGTCGTTCATGGCCCTCGGCCACGTCATCTTCGCCTGGAACCTCTGGTCCATGCGGCCGGGCGCCTTCGTCAACCTCATGCAGCCCCCGGCGGACGGGCAGTAGCCGATGATCTCCTTCCACACCAACCACCGCCTGCTGCTCGTCGCGCCGGCGCTGACGTTCGCGCTCCTCACCACCGTGATCGCCATCCTCCCGGCGATCTACGAGAACCGGCTCTACCCCGGCGACCCGGACCGCAAGCCGCTGCCCGCCGACGTGGCGCGCGGCCGCGAGCTGTACATCGCCGAGGGCTGCTCCTACTGCCACACGCAGCAGGTGCGCGTCGACACGCGCCGCCCGGTGGGCCCGGACGGCCGGTTCCCGCCGCTCGCCGCCGACGCGCGCTGGGGCCGCCCGACCACCCCGGCCGACTACGCCGACCAGGACCCGCCGCTCCTCGGGACGCAGCGCACGGGCCCGGACCTCGCCGACGCGGGCGGCCGCCTGCCGTCGCCCGACTGGCAGTTCACCCACCTCTACGACCCGCGCCTCGTCGTCCCCGACAGCCGCATGCCCGCGTACCGCTGGTACTTCCACACGGGCGACGAGCGCGCGGAGGGCGACCGCGAGGTGCTCCTCCCGGCGTCCGTCATCGAGCAGAAGGGCAAGGGCTTCCGCGTGTTCGCCAAGCGCGACGCGCAGGCGCTCGTCGCCTACATCCTCTCCCTGAAGACCGGGACGGTGCCGCCGGCCCGCTCCGGGGCCGCGCCGAAATGACGGCGCCCCTCGCCGCCCTCGCCTACAGCCGCCTGCCCTCCGACTTCGAGGGCTGGGTGATCTGGGTCGTCGTGACGATCGCCTGCGCGTGGGTGCTCTGGAAGTCGGTCCAGTGGACGATCTGGCCCGGCGAGGACGCCCCCGACCACGTGAAGCGCTCGATCCTCGACGACGCCCCCCCGGGGGCCGCGCCGCCCCCCTCGCCCCCGAGCGGGCCCCCGACTCCCCTGGTCTCCTCTGACGCACGCAAGAGCGCCGCCCCCGAGGCCCACGCATGACCGAGCCGACGGACGTCATCCGCCTGTACCTCGACGAAGACAAGGAGCCGTTCAAGACGGCGCGGCCGCCGCTGCGCTTCCAGTTCTCGACGCTCCACCTCGCCGACGGCCCCCACCGCCTCCGCGTCGAGGCCCACAACGGCCTCGCCGGCGAGTCGATCAAGGAGATCCCGTTCCACGTCCGCAACGGCGTGGCGATCACCGTCTCGGGCATCGAGCCGAACCAGGAGATCGCGGGCCAGGTCGGCCTGATCATCAACGCGTACGCGGGCAACACGGAGATCGACTTCGAGCCGAGCCGCGCCGAGACGCCGCAGCCGGTGCCGACGTGGGCGTGGCTGATCTTCCTCGTGATCGTCGCGTGGACGATGTTCTACGTGCTGAACCCGGCGACGAAGCCGGTCGCGACCGCCAGCGCGGGCATCTCGCCCACCGTGGGCGAGCGCGTGTACGTGGACGTGTGCGCGAAGTGCCACGGCGAGGACGGCAAGGGCGACGCGCGCCTCGGCCCCGCCCAGCTGGTGGACTCGGCGATGGTGCTGACGCCCGACCCCACCGACCTCGTGTCGTGGGTCGTCGGCGGCCCGGTGCCCGAGGACGCGATCGCGGGCAACGACTCCATCGGGAGCGGGCGGCCGCGGATGCGGATGCTCTCGTTCGGCCCGCCGCGCGTGAAGTCGGCCGACCTCGTCGCGACGCTCAACTACGTCCGCAACCACTGGGGCAACCAGGCCCCGCCCATCGAGCCGACGACGAAGCGCGCGCCCGCGCCGATCCGCGCGCTCGACGAGACGCTGCTGAAGGCGCTGCAGGCCGGCGACCTCGTCGCCGTGGCCGGCGTCTACGCCAAGGAGCGCCCGCCCCGGCTGGTGCGCCGGCACCTCGACACGGTGGACGCCGACGTGTCGTCGCCCGAGGCCATCGTCGAGACCTACCGCAACTGGCTCGTGAACGTGCGCGAGCTGAACTCGGTGGACCTCCAGCAGGCGGGGTACGCCGAGCTCGAGGACGACAGCATCGTCTACGCGCACGGGCGGATCGTGCTCACCCTGACCCTCAAGGACAACGGCCCGGCCCGCGCGTTCGAGGGCGAGTTCGTCCGCGTGTACGTGAAGGAGCCGCTCGCGCGCGACGAGCGCGGCGAGTGCGTCTGCGACGCCGACAAGCGCCCGATCCTCGTCTGGCGCCTCGCGTTCGACTACGCCACGACGCCCATGCCCATCGGCTGCCCGCCGGGCCGCGAGGGCGAGCTCTGCCCCGCCGTGGACGAGGGCCGGATCGGGTACGCCGAGGTGCAGAAGATCCTCGCGGGCCTCAACCAGAAGGCGACGCAGGCCCCGCACGCGAACTTCTGGGAGCTGCCGTACGCCGAGTTCATGGCGCTGAAGTTCCCGTACCCCCAGATCCCGGGCGCGTCCATCACGCTCGTCAACCTCGACCGCGCGGCGGGCATCACGGGCGCCGAGACGAACCTCATCAAGGCGCTCCGCGACGGCCGCGACGTGATCGTCGACGTGCCGGGCAAGCCGTCGATGCGCGTGGACATCCAGCGGATGCCGAAGAACGCCGGCAAGATGTCGCCGGTGGACGTGGGCCGCATCGTGCACTGGCTCGACCACGGCCATCCCGAGGTCGCGCCCAAGGCGCGCGAGGCCACGCCGACGCCGCCGCCGACGGACAACCCGCCCGCCATGGGCTCGACGCCGCCCGTCGGGCCGACCGCCGCCGGCGGCGCGTCGGAGTGGGGCTACGCCGAGGTGGTGAAGTTCTTCGAGGGGCTCCAGCCCAAGGTCGGCGGCGCGCCGCACAAGGAGTTCTGGAAGCTCTCGTACGGCGACTTCCTGAAGTTCAAGTTCCCGATCTTCTCGGAGGGTGCCACGGCGAAGCTCGTCGAGCCGGGCAAGCCGGAGCGCAGCAACGTGCTGCTCGCCCTGCAGAAGAAGCCGCTCGTCGTCACGCGCGACGCCGACGGCACCGAGACGGCGTACGACATCGGTCGCGCCATGCCGCCCAAGGGCAAGGGCCAGAAGCC
Source organism: Planctomycetia bacterium (assembly GCA_016795345.1). GTDB lineage: Bacteria > Planctomycetota > PLA2 > PLA2 > JAEUHO01 > JAEUHO01. The sequence continues at coordinate 6,643 of JAEUHO010000033.1, forward strand.
GTCGGCCGAGGACCTCGCGCGCCTCGAGCGCTGGATCGCGGCGGGCTGCCCCGAGAAGGCCGGCGGCGGGGCGGGCGGCGCGCCGCCGCCCGCGCCCCCGGCGGCGGGCGCCCCGCCGGCGCCCCCCGAGACCGCGCCTCCGTCGGACGCCCCTCCGCCCCCGCCGCCGCCCGCGCCGGCCCCGGCGCCCGCGATGGAGGGCGCGAGCGCGCCGCCCTCGCCGGCCAAGGCCGGGCTGTCGTACGCCGACGTCCAGGCGATGTTCGAGGCGTGGAAGCCCAAGGCCGGCAGCGCGCCGCACAAGGACTTCTGGAAGCTGCCGTACGCGAAGTTCATCGCGTTCTCGTTCCCCATCTACGCCGAGAACGCCACGGCGAAGCTGGTGGAGCCGGGCAAGCCCGAGGCCAGCAACCTCCTGCGCGCGCTCGAGAAGAAGCCGTTGCTCATCGTCCGCGAGGACGGCACGACGGCCGAGTACGACGTCGGCAAGGCCATGCCGCCCGCGGGCAAGGGCGCGAAGCCGAAGCCGGAGGAGCTGGCGGCCCTGCGCCAGTGGATCGCCGACGGCTGCCCCGAGAAGCGCTGACCCGCGCGCCGCGCACCCGCCGCCCCGCGCCCGCCGGACCGGCGGCGCGGGGCGGCGTCGTTCCCGGGGCGGTGCCGTCTCCGGGGCGGTGCCGTCTCCGAGCCCGTGCCACCGCGCCCATCGCCCCATCACGGCCCGTGATGGATGGCGGTCGGCGGCATCGAGGGATTCGCGGTTGTGATCGGGGTTTGTCGGGCGGCGCTGGCAGGATCCGCGCCCGTCCCGGAGCCCTCCCATGCCGAACGACGTCCGCGCCCTCCTGTCCTCCACCCCCGGCCTCCCGCCGCACCCCCACGCCCCCCGCAACGCCGCCGGCTTCGGCGCCGACACGTACAACGTGGACGCCATGCGCGACACGCTGCCGCGCCCGGTGTTCGAGCGCCTGCTCGCGACCATCGAGAAGGGCGAGCGCCTCGACAGCAAGATCGCCGACGAGGTCGCCCACGGCATGAAGGAGTGGGCCGTCGCGCGCGGCGCGACGCACTTCACGCACTGGTTCCACCCGCTCAACGGCCAGTCCGCCGAGAAGCACGACGCCTTCTTCACGCTGACCGGCGACGGCGAGCCCATCCTCCGCTTCTCCGGCAGCCAGCTGATCCAGGCCGAGCCCGACGCGTCGTCGTTCCCCAGCGGCGGCATGCGCTCGACGTTCGAGGCCCGCGGCTACACCGCGTGGGACCCGACCTCGCCCGCGTTCCTCGTCCGCCACGAGCGCGGCGCGACCCTCTGCGTGCCCACGGTCTTCCTGTCGTGGCGCGGCGAGACCCTCGACCAGAAGACGCCGCTCCTGCGCTCCATGGAGGACGTCAACCGCGCGGCCTGCCGCGTCCTGAAGCTGCTCAAGCGCCCCGCCGGTCGCGTCCACACGACCATGGGCACCGAGCAGGAGTACTTCCTCGTCGACCGCAAGCACTTCGACGCGCGCCCCGACCTCGTCGTCGCGGGCCGCACGGTGCTCGGCGCGGTGCCGGCCAAGGGCCAGCAGATGGAGGACCACTACTTCGGCGCCATCCCCGAGCGCGTCGTCGCCTTCATGGAGGAGGTGGACCAGGCCGCGTGGGCGCTCGGCATCCCGGTGAAGACCCGCCACAACGAGGTCGCGCCGCACCAGTACGAGATCGCGCCGATCTTCGAGGACGTCAACCGCGCCGCCGACCACAACATGCTCCTGATGGAGGTCATGCGCCGCGTCGCGAGCCGCCGCGGGTTCGCCTGCCTCCTCCACGAGAAGCCCTTCGCGGGCGTCAACGGCTCCGGCAAGCACAACAACTGGTCGCTCGCCACCGACGACGGCCGCAACCTGCTCGACCCGGGCAGCGACCCGGCGGGCAACGCGCAGTTCCTCCTCTTCGCGTCGGCGGTCATCCAGGCCGTGCACCGCCACGGCGACCTGCTCCGCGCGGGCGTCGCCCACGCCGGCAACGACCACCGCCTCGGCGCCAACGAGGCGCCCCCGGCCATCGTCTCGGTCTACCTCGGCGAGGCGCTGAGCGAGATCTTCGAGTCCATCGCCGCCGGCAAGGCGGGCGACATCGCGAGCAAGACCGAGGTCGGCCTCGGCATGTCGCGCCTCCCGCAGATCGCGAAGGACAACACCGACCGCAACCGCACCTCGCCCTTCGCCTTCACGGGCAACAAGTTCGAGTTCCGCGCGGTCGGCTCGTCGCAGGCGATCCAGATGCCGAACGTCTACGTCAACGCCGCCGTGGCCGAGAGCCTCGACGACGTCGCGGACCGCCTCGAGAAGCGGCTGAAGACCAAGCAGGACCCCATGGCCGCCGCGCTCGCGGTCGCCGGCGAGGTCTACAAGGAACACCGCGCCGTGGTCTTCAACGGCGACGGCTACACCGCCGAGTGGGTGAAGGACGCGGCAAAGCGCGGGCTGCCGAACCTCAAGGACACGCCCGCGGCGCTCGCGGTCCTCGCGGACCCGGTGGCGAAGGGCCTCCTCGTCTCCCACAAGATCTTCCTCGAGCACGAGGTGGACGCCCGCTACCTCATCCAGCTCGAGACGTTCATCCGCACCGTCGAGATCGAGGCCAGCGTGATGCTGCGCATGGTCGACACGGGGGTCCTCCCCGCCGCCTTCGGGCAGCAGGAGGCGCTCGCCCGCTCTGTGGCCGCAGCGCAGGCGGCCGGGCTCAAGTCGCCCGCGCAGGGCAAGCTGCTCGCGGAATACGCGGCGGGCGTCGACGAGATCCTCGCCCGTCGGGCGGCGCTCGACGTGGCGCTCGCGAAGGCCAAGAAGGGCCACCCGCCGGCGCCCGAGCACGCGCGCGCGATCTGCGACGACGTCCGGCCCGCCATGGCCGCGCTGCGCGCCGCCTGTGACGCGATCGAGAGCAAGACCGACGCGGCCCGCTGGCCGTTCCCGACCTACCACCAGATGCTCTTCCAGTGATCCACCGGCGCGCGCGGCCCCCGACCGGGCCGCCCGCGCCCCCCCCGACCGCCTCCGGGCCCCGCGGCACCCGCCGCGGGGCCCGTCGTCTTCCCGGACTTCGCGTCCCACGCGCCGGGTGCGCCCGCCGAGCACCGAGCCTTCCGCGGGGACGGGATCCTCTGCTCGGGACCGCGAGGCCCGCCGGCCGTCACAACCCCGCGGGACCTCTACTGCCCGACCCAGGCGGACAACGCACGGCCGTGTGAGCCTGCCGATGGCATAGCGGCGGGGGCAGGTCCGCTCCGGCCGTCTAACGCTCCGGTTCAGCGGCGGGCCGCGCGGCGCCGTCCGCTACATGCTGCCGTCAGACGTCTCGCCTCCCGGCGCCTTCACGGTCCTCTATCCAATCCACTCGGCTACGGTGTGTCGATCGACCCCGCGACGCACTTCGACTCTTGGCTCACTTGTGCTCCGCGAGGTGGGCCGGTCGCGCGCCGCCACTGACACCGGAGAAAGCAATTCGAGTCGGCCGGTCACCAGTCCTCCAGCAGCGCGTCTCGCTGTTCGCGAGTTCCGCTGGCCGACGACTCGGCCTTCTTTCGCAGCGACTTCAGGTAGGGGCGCGTATCGCGGTCGTCGTCGAGGACAGCGGCGACCTTCCTGATCGCCGCTCGGCTCTGAACTACCCCAAAGAACGCCTCCAGAGACGCGGCCTGTTTCTCGAGCAGATGCGCCACCGCAGCCGCCAGCCTCTCGCACCGATCCCAGTCGCGGTACCAAGACACTGAGGGCGCGTGCTCACGAAGCCAGTCCCACTCGTCGTACTCGAGCCGCGAACTGCCGGCAGCGTCGTATGTTGGCTGGAAGCACCCCGCGAGGAGCGGCGACTCCACGTCCCCATCCCAGAAAGCCAGCGTTAGACCGAAGGCCGCAACGCGAGGAACGATCGCGCCGGCGTTGGCTAAGCCCCTCTTCCATACCGTCGATAGCCGCGACTGCGTGGCCTTCGGGCTAACGAAGCGGCTGCCGAGATCGAGGTCGCGAACCGACGGAGGGGACAAACTCTCCAGCCAATCAAGCACGGTGTCCGGATGACCAGCGAGCGCCGACCGCCACGGCCACGAGAGTTGTATCTGCCCCGATGTGATTGCGGCCAGCGCTCGAAAGGCGGCCGGCTTTCCTCCAAAGCTTATGAGGGCTTCCACGGGAACATCGCATCCCGAGGAAATGATCGCGTCGAGTATCCTCGTGCGCTCGTCGTCCTTCAGGTTCATGCTGCCGAACTTGGAGAGGACATCTGCGCTTCGACTGCCGACCCGGGTCCAAAGCGCAGGGGATGATGCGAGTTGGTGGTTCGCACCAACGATGGTCGGTAGATACGGTGCCAGCACATCTCCAAAGGCCTCGAGGTCGTTCAGTACGACAAGAGGGACGGCTGCGCGAAGCACGCGTTCTCCGACCTCGTTGAGCTCTCTGCGGAGAAGCGAAAGGATGAGCGACACGCCATCAGCGCGAGACTGCTCAAAGAGCTTCCGCGCCTGCGCCTCAAGAGCCGTCGCAACGGGCACGAGATCGGCGTCCCGACGTCCGCAGGCGTCTTGAAGGAGTTCGCGCCGCCCCGAGGCTCCTGCCTCGGCGTCGGCCCGGTCGAACACCATGCCGACGAGCCGACTACGAACGCCGGGATCGAGGTTCTTGGCTGCCACGACGCTCGTCAGGACGGATCGTGCCGACGAGCCCTGCGCGTGCCAGGCGCCGAAGATCGGAACAAGGCTCGGAACCACGCCACGTGTAGCGTCGGCGCCAGCAGCGACATCGAGCCAAGACCGGAACGTTGCATCTCCTCGCTTGACGCCCTCCAGGAAGAGCTCGATCCATGCCTCCGCAGCGCCAGAGCTTCGGAGGTCGAGCACGAACGCCGACTCCGAACTCCTGCGAAACTGCGACGACGGGATCGCCCGCGGGACAGCCTGGAGATCCATCAACGCGCCTGCGACAGAGCGGGGCATCAGCGCGCCCGTGCAGAACGAAAAGCGCCCCTTGGCCACTGGCCAAAGTTCCTCCCACAGTCGAAGGAACGCGAGTTCGAGTTGGCCCGCGTTCTCGACGGTGACGATCACGGGACGCGCCTGCCCCAGCACGGCCGCAACGAGCGCAGCGGCCGTCGCCGGATCC
>JAEUHO010000039.1 GCA_016795345.1 Planctomycetia bacterium
CGGGCACCGTCACGACCCGCTCGCGCGCCGAGGCGGGGATCCCGGCCTCGATCTCGCGGAGGATGGCGGCGGGGTCCTCGGTGCGCGGGTTGTCGCTCGTCACGACGACCCGGTCGGCGAGGTCGGCCGCCACGGCGCCCATGCGGGGGCGCTTCGTGCGGTCGCGGTCGCCGCCGCAGCCGAACACGCAGGTGAGCGGGAGCGCGCCGACGGTGCGGAGGAAGCCGAGCACCTGCCGGAGCGCGTCCTCCGTGTGGGCGTAGTCCACGAAGACGTGGAGGTCGCCCGCGGGCTCGACGCGCTCGAGCCGGCCGCGGACGCCGCGCACGGTGGCGGCGCCCTCGGCGGCCGTCACGGCCTCGATGCCGAGGGACGACGCGGCGGCGACGGCGGCGAGGAAGTTGCTCACGTTGTGGCGGCCGACGAGCGGCGTGCGGACGTCCACCTCGCTCTCGCCCGCGACGCGGAGGCGGAACGCGGTGCCGTCGGCGGCCAGCTCGATGCCCGAGGCCCGGACGTCGCAGGCGGCGCCGGTCCCGTAGGTCACGACGCGGCAGCGGGCCTTCGCGGCGAACTTGGCCCACGCGACGTCGTCGCGGTTGAGGACCGCCGCGGACGCGCGCGCGAGGCCGGAGAAGAGCCGCGCCTTCGCCTCGAAGTAGGCCTCGGGCGTCTTGTGGTAGTCGAGGTGGTCGCTCGCGAGGTTGGTGAGCACCCCCACCTTGAACGGCAGGCCCTCGGTGCGGCCCTGGTCGAGGGCGTGGCTCGAGACCTCCATGACGCAGGCGGTCGCGCCCGCGTCGCGGGCCTCGGCGAGCAGGCGGCGCAGGGCCAGCGCGCCCGGCGTCGTGTTCGGCGCCTCGCGCGGCTTCCCGTCGCCGACGTCGTACGCGATCGTGCCGATCACGGCGCAGCGGCGCCCCGCCGCCGCCAGCGCGGCCCGCACCAGGTACGACGTCGTGGTCTTGCCCTTGGTGCCGGTGACGCCCACGAGGTCGAGCACGTCCTGGGGCCGGCCGTACCACGCGTCGGCCGCCTCGCGCAGCGCGACGTCGACGTCGGGCACCACGAGGGTCGGGACGTCGGCGGCGACCACCTCGCGCGCGATCACGAGCGACGCGCCCGCGGCGCGGGCCGCGCGCACGAACGCCACGCCGTCGGCCTTGCTGCCGTGCCGCGCGAAGAACGCGGTGCCGGCCGCGGCCTCGCGGGAGTCGTCCACGAGCCCCGTGACGCGGAGCGACGCGTCGGCGCCGACGAGGCGGACGCCCTCGGTGCGGCTCGCGAACAGGCGCTCGAGGGCGCCGGCGCTGCGGGGGACGGGGGCGGCGGCGAGGTTCATCGGCCCTCCCGGGCGGGCGCGGCGGACAGCGGGACGGCGGGCGCGGCCGCGGGCGCCGTCGCGGCGACCTCGGGGAGCGGCGCGCGGCCGGAGCCGTCGGCGGTCGGCAGGCCGAAGTAGTCGTCGAGCGTGCGCTCGACGATGTACTTCACCGCGGGGCCGGCCACGGCGCCGCCGTAGGGCTTGGCGCCGTCGGCCTTCACGCGCGGCTCCTGCGCCATCACGAGCACGACGATCCGCGGCCGCTCGGCCGGCGCGTACCCGACGAACGAGCAGGAGTAGTACTGGCCGTCGCCCACCGGCTTCTTGGCGGTGCCCGTCTTGCCGGCGATCGCGTACTTCGTCGAGAGCACCGACCGCTTGCCGGTGCCGTCCGTCACGCAGGCGCGCAGGCCGGCGCGGAGCGCGCCCTGGTGCACCGGGTTGCGGGCGAGGCACGGCCCGAGGCCGAGCTCGGGCACCGTCTCGCCGCCCACGGCCAGCACGAGGCGCGGGGTCACCGTGCGGAAGTCGTCGCGGGCGAACGCGCAGAACGTCGCGGCGAGGCGGAGCGGCGTCATGGTGAAGCCGTGGCCGAAGCCCCACCTCAGGTGGTCGGCGATGCCCAGCTTCTTCCACGGGATCATGCCGACGCCCTCGCGCGACTTCGGCAGCCCGAGCAGCGGGAACGGGCGCTCGACGCCGAGGTCGGCCAGCAGCGTCTGCATGCCCGCGGCGCCGATGCGGTGCGCCCAGAGCGCGGCGTCCGGGTTGTTGGAGTGGGCGATGACCTCGACGAGCGTCCCCGACTCGAGGGCCTCGCCCTCGTGGGCGTCGCGGACCGGCGTCACCACGGACCCGACCCGGAACTCCCGCGACCGCGGCAGCTCGAACGTCTCCTGCGGCCCGACGAGGCCGAGGTCGAGGGCGCGCGCGCCGGTGATCGGCTTGAACGTCGAGCCGACCTCCGTCCGCCACTGCGCGGCGAGGTCGAGCCCGGCCGCGCCGTCGGTGTCGGTCGGGTCGAACCCGGGCCGCTGGGCCATGGCGAGGACGTCGCCCGTGGAGGGGTCCATCACGATGGCGACGGCGCCCATCGGGTCCCACTCGTCCATCAGGCGGTCGAGGGCCTGCTCGCAGAAGCCCTGCACCACCAGGTCGATCGAGAGCCACGCCGTGCGGCCGTCCGCGTCCTCGCGGCCGTCCACGGTGCGCGGCGTGACGAACGCGCGGCCGCGGCCGTCGCGCGGCACGAGGCGCCGCACGGTCTGGCCGCAGAGGAACGCCTCGAGCCCCTGCTCGATGCCGTCGATGCCCTCGGGCGGGCGGTCGGCGTCCGGCGCGCGGGCCACGCCGAGCAGGTGGCCGCCCCACGAGCCGTTCGGGTAGTCGCGGCGGTCCGCGTGCCGGACGATCAGCCCGGGCAGCCGGGCCTTCGCCTCGTCGAGACGCTCGATGAGGCGCGGGTCGTCGATGGCGCGGCGCACCGGCACCATGGCCGAGCCGCTCTGGCTGAACGCGTCCTGCCGCCGCTTCTGGATCAGCTCGCGGATCTCCTTCGCGGACGGCACGCCCTCGAGGAGCTCCGAGAGGGTGACGGCGAACCGCGGGACGTCGTCCACCGACAGGAGCACGGAGTCCGTCCGGCGGTCGATGACGCCGCCGGCCTCGACGAACACGTTCCGCACCGGGCGCGACAGCGCGAGGGCGCGGCCGACGCGGTCGAGGATCGCCCCGCGCAGCGGCGCGACGCTGACGATCGACTGCTGCTTGTCCACCATCCCGCGGTAGCCGGCGCCGCCGAGCAGCTGGACCTTGCCGAGCCGCACGAGGAGGGCCGCGAACAGCAGGAGCACGAGGCCGAACACGACGGTGGTGCGCCCGCGCTGGACCGTGCGCAGCGTGGTGCGCGCGAGCCCCACGGGGACCGTGCGCGGCAGCTCGGTGACCGGGCGGACGGGCGTGCTCATCGGCCGTCCTCGCCGTCGAGGGGCTGCGGCTCGTCGGGCATGTCGTTGCGCGGGGCGGGGCGCTGCGGCGGAGCGGGCCTCGCGTCGGCGTCGCTCGCGGCCTCGGTCCCCTCGTCGGCCGGCACGGTCGGCTCGGGCGCCGGCGCGGGCGGCGGAGGCGGCATGGGCGCGGGCGCCGCCTCGGCGGCCTCCTCGCGCATCGCCGTCCAGCGCTCGAGCAGCCGGCGCGGGGCCTTCGCGGCCTCGAGGTCGGCGCGCGCGAGGCGCTGCTCGCGCTCCGCGCGGACGCGGTCCTGGTCGAGCGCCCACAGGCGGTAGCGGAGGTGCGCGACGTGGAGGTGCAGGCGGACGCTCACGACGGCCGTCGCGAGCACCGCAGCCCCCACGAGCGTCGCCAAGAACGTCCTCACCGAAGTCCGCCCTCCGCCACCCGACCCGTGTTGTCCGACCCGACGTCCGCGTCTCCGACCGCCGCTACGCCACCGCCTCCGCCACCCGCAACCGCGCCGACGAGGCCCGCGGGTTCGCCGCGAGCTCCTCCTCCGTCGGCCGGACCCCCTTCGCCGTGACCACCCGCGCGCGCCCCGTCGCCTGCGCGGCGCGGAACGCCTCCTTCACCGCGTGTTCCTCGCCCGAGTGGAACGAGATCACCGCGAGGCGCCCGCCCGGCGCGAGCGCGGCGAGCGCCGCCTCGAGCCCCCGTCGCAGGTGCCCCCGCTCGTCGTTCACCGCCATGCGCAGCGCCTGGAACGTGCGCGTCGCGGGGTGCAGCCCCGACGCGTCGCGCGGGACCACGCGCTGGATCGCCAGCACGAGGTCGCGCACGGTCCGCACGGGGCGCGCCGCGACGAGCGCCCGGGCCACCGCGCGCGCGCGCCGCTCGCCGCCGTCCTCGAAGATCACGCGGGCGAGCTCGCGCTCGTCCGTGCGGTTCACGAAGTCGGCGGCGGTCGGCGCGTCGGACGACGCGTCGAACCGCATGTCCGCGGGGTCGTCCTCCGCCCGGAAGGAGAACCCGCGGCCGCGCACGTCGAGCTGCGGCGACGAGACGCCGAGGTCGAGCAGCACCGCGTCGGGCCGCCCATCCCCCGCCTCCTCGAGGACCTCCGGGAGGTCCGCGTACGAGGCGTGGAACAGGCGCACCCGGGCGCCGAACCGCGCGAGCCGCGTCTTCGTGGACTGCAGCGCGACGAGGTCGCGGTCGAGGCCGAACAGCCGGCACGACCCCCACGCGGAGAGCATCGCCTCCGCGTGGCCGCCGTACCCGACCGTCCCGTCCACGACGAGCGACCGTTCACGGCCCTCCGCCGCGAGGTGCTGGAGCACCTCCGCGACGAGGACCGGCCGATGGAGAAGAGAAAGATCCTCGGACCCGGCCGACACCGAGCCCTACGCCTTCGAGGGGGGCTTCCCCCCGCCGGCCTGATTCGCGTCCACACGAATCCCGCTGCCCACCTCGACCTCCCAGCGCTGGGGATCCCAGAGCTCGAGGTACGTGTTGAAGCCGCAGATGCGCACCTCCCGCTTGGGGAAGAGCGCGAGGAAGCGGTCGGGGATCGAGATGCGCCCCGGACCGGTCAGTTCGCAGCGCTCGGCGTTGCTGAAGAACGCGCGCTTGCGGGCGAGGTCGCCGTCGAAGCGGTTGGGCACCTGGCCGCCCGCCATCGCCTCGAAGACGTCGCCCGGATAGGCCTCGAGGCAGCCGCCGTCCGGGCCGGGCACGAGGTAGACGACCCCCTTGCCCGTCGCCGTGATGGCGTTCGCGTAGGCCGACGGGACCACGATGCGGTCCTTCCCGTCGATCTTGTGGTCGCGCTGTCCCGTGAAGAGGTACATGCCGCGCCCGACCCACGCCCGCCGGGGCCGCCTGTCGGCTCCGGACGTGACACTTTTTTACACCTGAGTGCCCATTTTGGCAAACGGCAATACACAAGTTGACACCATGACGTCCTAAGGTGTTCCAGGCGCTACGCTTAGGAACACCGGACGTCCGGCGGCAGGTCCCCGCGCGGGCGCTCAAGGAGGCCGTCCGGCGAGCCGAAGGGGGGCCCGGCCGACGGTCCCGCCCTGGGCGAGGCCGCGTTCTCCTCCCGTGTTCGGCTCCCCATCCGCTCCCCTTGACCCGGGGGCCCCCGGGCCAGTCCCGCCATTTGGTGCCGGTCCCCGTTTGGCGGAACCAACCCCTCCCCCCGGTACGCGAGGCCCGTCCGCCAATCCATGCCGGTCGTTGATTGGCGGATCGACCCCGGGGCGGGCGGGCCTACTTCAGCGGCAGGGCCACGACGGCGGTCGCGCCGGCCGCGAGGTCGATGGTCCGCGACGGCATGGGCCGGCCGTCCCACGTGCCCTCGAGCGTGTAGCGGCCGGGAGCGAGGCCGTCGAGCACCGGGAAGCTGCCGTGCCCCCCCCACGGGTTCACCCGCGTGAGCTCGTCCGCGGTCCGCGCGAACCGGATGGCGGCGCCACCACCGGATGGAACGACGCGCAGCGACACGTCGGACGTGAGCCGCGCGCCCGCCGCGAACATCACGACGACGCGTGCGCCGGGCCGCGTGACGACGTCGTGCTCCATGCGACCGGCACCCTCGGGGACGACGAGTCGCTCGGCGACCGTTCGCGGCCGGCCCGCGTCGGCGACGACGACGTCATAGACGCCGGGCGCGAGATCGTGGACCTCATAGCGTTCGCGGTCGATGCGCGCCGTCGCGACCGCTGCGTCGGCCTCGCGCGCCCCGTCGCGATGCAGCCACAGCCCGCCCTCCGCGACCCTCACGCCGTCGGTCCTGCGGACGGTCCCGGTGACCTGGATCCCCGGCTGCACCCGCACGCGCAACGGTTCCTCCGCGGGCACGACCACGGTCCCGTCGACGCGCGCCCGCTGGTACCCGCGCAGCCGCACCTCGGCTTCGTAGGTCCCGGCCAGGATCCTCCGGATGCTCTGGGACCGGACGACGAGGCGCGACGTCGTGCCGGGTTCCGGCTCGAGCGTGAACTCGTGCGACCCGAGCGTCTCCGACCGTAGCGAGAGCGAGCCCACGGCCCGCGCTGCGCCTCCCGGCGTCGTGACGTCGGCGGGGATCGCGACGGCCTCGCCACGGGCGTCGACCGGCTCGACGCGCAGCGACGCGGCGTGCAGCCGGTCGCCCCGCTCGAGGATCACCGGCGCCTCGCCGCCCCGCGCTTCGACGCGCCCGACGCCGCCGGCATCCTCGAACCGGTGCGCGAACGAGACCCACCACGCCGTACGAGGGGAGACGCCGTCGAAGCGGAACTCCCCCGCCGCGTTCGGCGTCGCGCGAGGCCCTCCAACGATCAACTCCATCCCGGACGCGGTCCTCCATCGGCCTCCGTCCTGTCCCTCCAAGCCGTTCAGCGGCACCGGGACGCGACGCCCCGTCAGCGGGTGTTCCCCCCACACCGAGGGCCAGAGCTCGACCTCGGCTTCCGTCGCACGGTCCGCGGGCCGGACCCGTCCGAACACCGTCGATCCACCGATCGTGATCTCCGTCTCGGCGCCACCGGCCGGGACGTCGACGAGCGCGGCCCCGCACCTCGTGGCGTCCCACGCGTAGACGCCGTTCGGCCCCGGCGCCACCTCCATCACCGCCGAACCGTCCGACTCCAGCCACTTCATGTCGGTGTCGACGCCGTTCCGGGCGATCACGTACCCGCGCAGAGGCGGCGAGCCCTCCTCGTGGACGACGCGGACGCGGAGCTTCGCCCACGCGACGGACTCCGCCCGCACGACGAGGACCGTGACTTCGCCGTACGCCAGGATTGCCTCGGCGTGCGCGACGGTCCGCTCGCCGATGACCGCCTCGACATGCCCCAACCCGGCGTACCCCTCGACCTCCAACGCGAATCGGCCGTCCGATTCGCTGACCGTGGATCGGTCCTGACTCTCCGACCCGTCGCCTCGCGAACCGCGGACGGTGACCCCCGCGACGGGCGTACCGTCCGGGCGCACGACGACGCCCGACATCATCTTCGACGAGAGCCGCTCCTCGACCGGTCGGTCCTCTTCCCTCCGCCCTCCGAAGATCACGAGCGCGCCGACCCCGATCACCGCCAACGCGAGGCCCGCTGCGATGGCGACGTGGACGCTCTGGCGCACGGCTCCACTCTACGGACCCGCGTCCCCCACCGCCCTACCCCCTCCGCCTCCGCTCCGCCTCTGCTCCGCTCTGCCTCTGTTCCGTTCCGGTGAGGCCCTTGCCTTCGCGAACGGCCGCGATTTCGACGCCCCGCGCAAGGTGAGATCTCGCGTCGGGACGCCGGGGGCGAGCGGCGCACGCGGCGGGGATCGTATCTGGTCGATACCGCCCCGCCGCGTGCGCGCGGCACGGGGCGCCGAAAGCGCGGCCGACCGCCCCTGAACGCATCACCCGATCCATCGCCCGCAAGGGCGCGCGCGCGCGGTGCACGGGGCGCCGAAAGCGCGGCCGAGCCCGCCTCAACGCCACACCCGTTCCCACCGCACCGAGGACGGTCACGCACCCCAGAGACGCCTGCGTGACTCCTTAGGGCTGCTTCCTTCCGGACCTGACCCGGTTCGAAGGCGCCTGCCCCCTGGGACGTGACCGTCCTCGGAACGGCGGAGAGACTCCTACTGTAAGGGCGCCCGCGGCCCGCGGAAGGTCCGCGCCGACCCCGGGCCAGCGCCGGAGCCTGCGCCGGAGCCTGCGCCGCGCCCCGCGCCGGGGGTCACGGCGGGCCCGCCGGCCCCGGCCGCGTCGTCCGCGGGCCCGGCCCCCGCCGCCCGCCGCCGCAACTGCCCGCAGGCGGCCGCCACGTCGCTCCCGCGCCGCGTCCGCACGTGCGCGATCACGCCCCGCGCGACCAGCACGCCCCGGAAGGCGTCGAGCACCTCCTGCGTCGGCGGGACGAACGGCGTCCCGGGCACCGCGTTCACCGGGATCAGGTTCACGTGGAACGACCGCCCGCGGATCGCGGTCGCGAGCCGCTCCGCATGCTCGACGCCGTCGTTGATCCCCGCCAGCAGCGTGACCTGGAGGTTCACGAACCGCCCGGTCGTGACGCGGAACACCTCCGCCGCGTCGAGGACCTCCTCCACCGACCACTGCCCGCCCACGGGCAGGAGGCGCCGGCGCAGCGCGTCGTCCGCCGCGTGTACCGACACCGCGAGATGGCAGCCGAGCCGCTCCTGCGCGAGCCGCAGGATCCCGGGCACCACGCCGACCGTGCTCACGGTGATCCGGCTCGGCCCGAAGCCCAGCAACCGCGGGTCCGTGAGCCGCCGGATCGCGCCGACCACGCGGTCGTACGCGTGCATCGGCTCGCCCATGCCCATGAACACGAGGTTCGTGAGCTTCTGCCCGCGCGCCCGCGCCTCGTCCGCGAGGTGCAGCACCTGCTCGACGATCTCGAACGGCTCGAGCGACCGCCGCAGGCCCTCCAGCCCGCTCGCGCAGAACGCGCACGCGGCCCCGCACCCCACCTGCGACGACACGCACCCGCTCCACGACCGCGCCAGCGGCATCAGCACGGCCTCGACCCGTTCGCCGTCGGGCAGGCCCACGAGCAGCTTCGTCGTGCCGTCGAGCGACGGCGTGCGGTGCACGACCGTCGTCGCGCGCAGCGTCAGCGCCGGCGACAGCGCCGCGACGCCGCGCGGCCCGAGGCCCGGGATCGAGGCGAGGTCGAGGGTCCCCCGACGCAAGGCCCGGCCCGCGAGGCGCTCCGCGTGCGACGCGGGCATCCCCCGCGCCGCGAGGAGCGCGGCGAGGTCGTCGTAGGCGAGGCCCGCCAGGGGCGCCGGGGCATCCATGGGCGGGCGGGCCTCGCGGTCCCGAGGGTCGCGGTTCGCTACTTCTTCTTGGCCGGCTTCTTCGCCGGCTTCTTCGCCGCCGCGGCGGCGGCCGCCTGCGCGGCCCACTGCGCGCGCGCCGCGCGGATGGCGTCCATGCGCTCCTTCACCGCGGGGTGGTCGGCGATCACCTTCTCGGTCTGGACGAGGAAGCGCGGCGAGCCGCTCTCGCGGATCTTCGCGATGTGGGGCTCGAGCGCGCTGAACGTGTAGAGGGCCTCGCCGCACGTGTCGAGGAACACGTCGGGGTGGAAGATCCCGCGGTTCACGAACGAGCAGACGATCTCCCAGTACGACGTGACCTGGCGGAAGTGCGCGTTCTCCTTGTGGCCGTACTGGCGCACCGCCTGGACGGTCTCCCACGAGGCGCCGTCGAGGAGGTCCCCGACCATCTTGCGGGCCTTGCGCAGCTCGGGCTCGCGGCGCAGCTCGTAGAGGCGGAGCGCGAGGTTGGCGTCGTCCATGTTCGGCACGTCGGGCATGGGGGTCTCCGGGGTCGGGTCAGTCGGCGGGCGCGGCGGGCGCCGGCGAGCGAGGATACCGGGCGGTCGAGCCCACGTAGATCGCGGCGAGGGTGAGGACGGCGCCGAGGGTCTGGAGGGCGGTGAGGTGGCGGCCGAAGAACCAGGCGGCCCAGACGAGGGAGAACGCGGGTTGCAGCAGGAGCAGCAGGCCCGCGCGCCCCACGGGCACCCGGGGGACGAACGTGGCGATGGTCACCCAGCCGAAACCCTGGCCGACGACGCCGAGCCCCGCCGCGAGCGCCCAGGCCGAGGTCGTGGTGGGCCAGGCGCGGGAGCCGTCCACCAGCGCGAGCAGCGCGCAGGTCGCGGCGCAGGCGAAGGAGGTCCACGTCATCTGGGCGACGGGGCCGAGACGGTCGGGGAGGCGCTGGGCGCGGCGCACGGCCAGCAGGTACGTCGCGTAGAAGACGCTGGTGGAGAGGCCGAGGGCGAGGCCGACGGGGTCGGCGCGCGAGGCCCCGCCCTCGAGCATGCCGGTCGCGAGCGCGAGTCCCGCGACGGCGAGGGGCACCGCGGCGAGCAGGCGTTTGCCGGACCGTTCGTGGAACACGAACGCGCCGACGAGGCCGGTCCAGAAGACCTGTACGTTGCCGAGGAGCGTCGCGAGGCCGCCGCCGACGCGGTGGATCGCGCGGTGCCACACCCACAGGTCGCCGGCGAACAGCGCGCCGGCGAGCAGCGCGAACCCGAGGACCGCGCGCGTGGGCCGGAGCCGCTCTCGCCGCGCGACGGCCAGCACGAGCAGCGCGACGCCGCCGAGCGCGGTCCGCCACAACGCGATGCCCGTGGGCCCGAGTTCCTCCGGCTTGATCCCTTCGACGAACACGGGGGCGAAGCTGATGGCGACGACGCCGAGGGCCACCCCGAGCGACGGGTCGATGCCGCGTCCCTTCTTCGCATCTTCTGCCGGCTGGTCCTGGGCGCCCATCCTCGGAGTCTCCCACCGTCCGCAATCCCCTCCTCGCTTCCGCGCACACACCGCCCCATCCCGTCCCCACCATTCCGGTCCGCGCATCAACCCACCGGTACGCGAGGCCCGTCGGCCACCGCGCCGCCTCGCCATCGCCGCACCTCGCGGGCGGCCTCCACGGCCGCGCCCTACGGCCACCGCGCGGTCCACATCTCCGCACCTCGCGGGCGGCCTCGAGGGCCGCGCCCTACGGCCACCGCGCGGTCCACATCCCCGCATCTCGCGGGCGGCCACAAGGGCCGCGCCCTACGGCCACCGCGCGGTCCACATCCCCGACCCGCAGCGGCGGCTGGGCCCGGTTCACTGCCCGCCCCGTATTCCAGTTCCGCGGCCGCTGCGGCCGCAGGAACACACCGGAGCGCTGCGCTCCGGTGGTCCGGCCGCGGACGTAGCTCTCGCGAGGCGCTCACCCGTTCTCGGAGACGGTTCCCCTGGGCAGGCGCAGGTCCGCGGCTTCCGCTGCTCGCGCCCCGTCCCCCAATGCACGCACCAGCGGATGGCGGAGAGGACAGGATTTGAACCTGCGATACCGTTTCCGGTATACACGCTTTCCAAGCGTGCGCCTTCGACCACTCGGCCACCTCTCCGCGAGGTGATCAGGTCTCGCGCGGAGGATAACGCGAGCCCGCCGGACGGGAAGGGATTGCCGCGACGGGGCGGGGACGGCCCCCCAGCCGCCCCCACGGGCGCGTTGGTCCGGCGCCGACGCGCGCGGAGGTGGGCCCCGGAAGCGACCCGGGCCGCTACGCTGGGCGCGTATGCCCCCCACGCCCCCCGCCGCCGACGCCGCGCTCCTCGCGCGCGCGGTCGCCCTCGCGACGGAGAACGCCCGCACCGGCCGCGGCGGCCCGTTCGGGGCCGTCGTCGCGCGCGACGGGGTCGTGATCGCCGAGGGGACGAACCTCGTCACCGCGACCCACGACCCGACGGCCCACGCCGAGATCGTCGCGATCCGCGCCGCCTGCCGGGCCTTGCGGTCCCACCAGCTCGACCGCTGCGTCGTGTACGCATCGTGCGAGCCGTGCCCGATGTGCCTCGGCGCGCTCTACTGGGCGCGGCCGACGGCGGTGTGGTTCGCGGCGTCGCGCGCGGACGCCGCGGCCGCGGGGTTCGACGACGCGCTGGTGTACGCCGAGGTGGCGGTGCCGCCCGAGGCGCGGCGCCTGCCGTTCCGTCGGGCGCTCGAGGTCGAGGGCCGGGCCCCGTTCGACGCCTTGCGCGCGAACGGGGCCCGACGACCGTACTGACCGCGCCGCCGGGCGTCAGCCCTGGCGGAAGATGCCGGTCGCCGACGTGCCGCCGTTGATGAACGCGCGGAACGCCAGCGTGTCGATCGCGGCGGCGACGGCCGACGGCGACGAGAACGCGGCGAAGACGCCGCCGCCGGTGCCCGCGGCGGTGTCGCCGTCCTTCGCGACGTCGAAGAAGCCGAGGCCGAAGATGGCCCAGAAGAGGCCCGACGTGTTGTCCGCCAGCGTCGCCGTGAACCCGAACGAGCCCGCGCGGTCCGTCGTGACGCCGTCGAGGAGCAGCGACGGGTACTGCAGCGCGAACGCCGAGCCGCCCGGCGCCGACGTGCCCTGGCGGAAGATCTCGGCGAACGTGGCGCCGGGAACGGCGCTCAAGAAGAGCCGGCTCGTCGAGCCGCCGGCGAGGTCCACCGAGAGCGTGACGCGGGTCGGGTCGACGGCGGTCTCGTAGAGCGCGACGTTCGTGATGATGCCGAGGCCGACCTCGGTGAAGACCGTGTTCGGGCCGACGACGGCCTGCACGGCGCCGAGCGCGAGCCCGCCGTTGTTGGCGCACAGGCACGAGTAGATGCCGTGCTCGGGCGTCGAGCCGGTCACGCTGCCGCGCCACGTGACGTAGCCGGCGCCCTGGCCGCCGGCGTAGGTGACGTGCAGCGGGCCGTCCTCGTACACGTTGTCGAACGCGCGCGCGCCCGAGGCGGGCGGCGTCTCGCCGTTCGCGGCGAGGCGGATGAAGCCGACGCCGTCGAACGTAGCGAAGATCG
>JAEUHO010000049.1 GCA_016795345.1 Planctomycetia bacterium
GTCCGGTCGCATCGCGCGCCGCAGCCGCGCGCCGTCGCGGTGCCACGACGGGCGGAAGAAGCGCGCGAGGGAGCCGCCGTGGGCCGCGCGCCGCGCCGCCACGTCGTCCCATCGCTCGGTCTCGACCTCGGGCCGGAACGACGCCGACCAGCCCGCGACGGCCGCGCGGCGGGCCGACAGCGCGGCCGCGAGGCGGTCGAGCGCGGGCCCGGCCGCGAGCCACGCGGGGTCGGCGGCCGTGGACGCGTCGAGGCCCGACGCCGCGGCGAGCGCCCGGCCCGCCTCGACGAGCGCGGCCGCGCGGGCCCCGTCGGCCGGGGCCTCGACGCCGAGCCGGCGCGCGAGGTCGCCGCCCGCGTCCCGCGCGGACGCGGCCGTCGCGGGCAGCGCGCGCAGCGCGTCGGCGACGCGCCGGCGGAGGTCGTCGTCCGCGGCGGTGCGCCCGACGCCCCGCCACGGGTCGCGGCGCGGGTCGGGCACCCGCGCGCGCCGGCGGTCGAGGGTCGCGGCGGCGTCGAGCGCCGCCTCGAGCGCGGCGGGCCCGAGGTCGGCCGCGCCCGGCACGTCCACGTCGGCGACGGGCGCGTCGGCGAGCGCGGCGACGCGCCCGATCACGTCGTACGGCGACCGGCCGAGGGGCCCCGACGGCGTGTGCATCGCGGCGTGGACCGCCGCGCACGCGTCGCGCGCGCGGGCGAGCGTTGCGGGCTCGCCGCCCGCCGGCGCCTCGGGCACCGTCGGCCGCTCGAGCGCGCGCGCGAGCCGCTCGAGCACGGCGCGTTTGCTGGCCTTGCCGCTGTGGAGCTCGAGGAGGAAGTCGCCGAGCCCCGCGCCCTCGAGGCGGCGCTGCACGACGTCGAGCGCCGCGGCCTTCTCCGCCACGAAGAGCACGCGTTTGCCGTCGGCGAGGCAGCCGGCGATGAGGTTCGCGATGGTCTGCGACTTGCCCGTGCCCGGCGGCCCGTCCACGACGAGCGACGAGCCCGCGCGCGCCGCCGCGACCACGGCGGCCTGGCTCGCGTCGGCGTCCACCACGTGGAGGACGTCGGCGGGCGGCGTCGCGTCGAGGGCGGGGGCGGCCGGCGCGCCGGCGCCGGGGTCGAACGCGGGGTCCGGCTCGCCGACGAGCAGGCGCACGAGCGGGTGGGCCGCGAGCGACGCGCCCTCGGGCCACGTCGCCGGGTCGAGGTCGCGCCAGAGCAGGTACTTCGAGAACGCGTAGAGCCCGACGGTCACGTCGTCGTGGTACGCCCAGCCGGGGATCGACTCGACCGCCTCGCGGGCGCGCGCGAGCCACGCGACGACGTCGAAGCCCTCCGCGTCGGGGTCGAAGTCGGGGAGCGCCGCGCGCGAGGTGCGGCGGAGGAGCTCGACGAGGCACGGGTTGACGACGAGGTCGTCGTCGATGGCCTGCAGCACGTGCCGGCTCGTGACGTTCGCGCGCGACAGCTCGACCGGCACGAACAGGAGCGGCGCGCGGCAGGCCGGGCCGTCGGGCGTCTCGCGCCAGTCCACGGCGCCGAGGGTCAGGTGCAGGACGTTCGCGCCCTGCTCGTCGAGGTGGAGCCGCGCGGCGCGCTCGAGGCGCAGGAGCCGCGCGTCGAGCGCCTCGGTCGAGAGCGACGTCTGGAGCGCGCGGTCGCGATGGCGCTCCTCCGGGCCCGCCCGCGGCGCGCCCTCGGCGGGGGGCGCGGGCGGCGGCAGCACGAGCCCGCCCTCCTCGTCGGCGCCGCGCGCCCGCGCGTCGGCGACCGCGGCGTCGAGCCGCGCGCGCAGCGCCGGGTCGGCCTCCTCGCGGGCGAGCAGGCGCAGCGGGCGCTCCTCGTCCACCACGACCGCCCACACCTGCGCCGGCCGTTCGTCGACGACGCGGAGCACCGTGCGCGCGCCCGCCGGGAGGTGGAGCAGCCGGTTGCGACGGGTCAGGTCGAGGAGGCGCCGTCGCAGCGCTTCGAGGGCCGGCTCGATGGGCATGGGAGCCCGACGCTACCCCGCGCCGCCGGGGAGAGGCCCCAAGTGGCGGACGCGCGCCCCCGGGGCGGTCAGCGCCCCGCCAGCTCCGCGATCCGCGCCCGGACGGCGTCGGCGTGCCCGTCCACCTTCACCTTCTTCCAGTGGTGCGCGACCTTCCCCGTCGGGTCGACGAGCACCGTCGAGCGGATCACGCCGACGCTCTTCTTCCCGTACAGCACCTTCTCGCCCCACGCCCCGTAGGCCTCGAGCACCGCGTGGTCGGGGTCGGAGAGGAGCGTCACCTTCAGGGCGTGTTTCGCCGCGAACTTCGCGTGGCTCTCCACGCTGTCGCGGCTGATGCCGAGCACGGCCGCGTCGAGCGCCTCGAACGCCGCGAGCCCGGCCGTGAAGTCGCACGCCTCGCGCGTGCAGCCCGGGGTGTCGTCCTTCGGATACGCGTACAGGACGAGCCACCGCCCGGCGAACTCCGAGAGCCTGCGCTTCGCGCCGTGCTGGTCGAGGAGGGTGAACGCGGGGGCCTTCTTGCCGACGTCGGGCACGGGACACCTCGGGAGCGGGAGCGGGCGCGGGACCCGCTCGGGGACGGGGGAGGGTGGGGGGCGCGGGGGGAGGGACCCCGCCGGGGCAGCGTACGACGTCGGGCGGCGGACGGCGACGGCGCGAAACGACCGCGGCCGCCCGACGCCGTGGGGCGCCGGGCGGCCGCGAGGGGGCCCCGCGGGGCGCCCGGGGTCAGAGCGTCGAGAGCAGCTCCTTCGCCTTCTCCTCGAGGCCGGTGCCCCGCAGGCGGGTCGCGAGCGTCGAGAGCTCCTTCTTCGCGGCCGCGGCGTCGGTGGCCTTCTTCTCCTCGATGGCGGCGAGCGCCTTCTCGGCGGCGGCCACGACGTTCGCCTTCGCGGTCGCGAGCTGCTCCTTCAGGCCGTCGGCCCACTTCGCCGCCTTGGCGTCGAGCTTGGCGAGGCGGTCGAGGGCCGCGGCGAAGTCGCCCTTCGCGGCCTTCGCGTCGGCGTCACGGGAGGCGTCGCGCACGAGGTTGAGGTCCTTGCGCGAGATGCCCTTGCCGTGCTCCTTCTCCATCGCCTTCTTCGCCTCGAGCACCGCCTCCTGGATCGTGCCGGCGCCCTGGCCGCCGTTCCAGCTCTTGAGCTCGTCGAGCGTCCACGGGTCGACGACCGCGGTGTACGGGATCTTGCCCGTCTTGTTGTAGGACGAGGCCTTGCTGCTCGCGAGGGCCAGCATCTCCTCGACCGTGAGGCCGGGGAACTCGACCATGTACTTGACGGTCTGGCCGTCCACCTTGGCCTCGTACGTCTCGGCCTTGCGGTCCTTCTTGTCGATGCCCTCCTGCAGGCGGTCGAGCGAGATCACCTCGACGGTGTGCTCGTTCGCGAAGTCGATGTACTTCTTGTTGCACATCAGCGCGGAGTGCATGCCCCAGCAGGGGCCGCAGAAGAAGCCGTGGCTGTGCACCACGATCGGCACGTTGAGGAGCTTGGCCTCCTCGACGGCGGCGTCCCACGACTTGGCGAGGGTGACCGAGGTCACCGGCTCGGGCTTGCCGCCGGCGAGCGTGGGGGCGACGGGGGCGGCGGCGACGGCGAGGAGGGCGAGGGCGAGCAGCTTGCGCACGGAGGGTCTCCGGGGACGGATCACGCGGACAGCAGGGGGACAACACGCGGGCGGGGGTGCCCTCGGGACCCGGACGGTGGCCCCGCGGGGCCGCCAGACGACACGGGACGAGGACACGGGACGCCCGCACGGAAGGCGGGCACGGATCGCAGGCACGGAACGCAGGCACGGTGCGCGGGCGGGGCCGCGCGGGAACCTGGATCAGCGGGCGCTCCGGAGCCGGAGCGCTAGAGGAGGCTCGTTCAACCGAAGGGGACGAGCACCAGGTGGCGGGCGACAGCCGCGATCATCCATCCCATCGTCCCCCGGTGGGGGGACGTCGTCAAGGGTCCCACACCCGGGCGGGCCTCGCGTCCCGGGGACCCTGGGGGCCTTGATCGGCGCTTCGCACGACGGGGGCAGCATCCCGTCGCCATGACTCCCTCCCTGCCCCCGCCGCCCGCGACGGCGGCGTCCTCGGGCGTGGCGAGGCCGCCCGCGGCGGCCGCGTCGCGCGCGCCGTCGCCCGTCCCCGCCTCGCCCGCGCTCCTGCCGGCCGACACCGACGACCCCGCGGCCGTCGCGGAGCGCCTCGATGCGCTCCGCGACGCGATGTTGCGCGCCGAGGCCGAGGTCCGCGCGCGCCACCCGGCCGTCGCGCCCGGCCACCGCGTGGCCGCGGCCAACCTGGCGCACTACCTCGCCGCGCGCCGCGAGGACCTCCGGCCGCTGCAGGAGCGCCTCGCGCGGCTGGGGCTCTCGAGCCTCGGCCGGATGGAGGGACACGTGTTGTTCACGGTGGACGCGGTGCGGCGCGCGGCGGCCGCGTTGCTCGGCCGTGCCGGCGCGGTGCCGCCGATCACCGACCTCGACCCGTCGCGCGCCAGCGCGCGCACGGAGGCCGCCGCGACCGCGTTGTTCGGGCCCCGCCGCCGCCCGCGCCGGACCCGCGTCATGGTCACGTTGCCGAGCGAGGCCGCCGACGACCCGCGGCTCGTCCGCGACCTCGTCGCCGACGGGATGGCGGTCGCGCGCGTCAACTGCGCGCACGACGACGCCGACGCGTGGGCGCGGATGGCCGCGCACGTCCGGGCCGCGGGCGGCGCGACGCCGCCGCGCGTGCTGATGGACCTCGCGGGCCCCAAGCTGCGCACCGGCGCGCTCGCGCCCGGGCCTCGCGTCCTCCACGCCGCGCCGCGCCGCGACGCGCGGGGCGACGTCGCGACGCCGGTGCGCGTCCGGCTGGCGCCGCCCGGCGCGCCGTCCGGTCCCGACCCGGCGGACCTCGTCGTGCCCGTGGACGCGGGCTTCGCCGCGTCCCTCGTGCCCGGCGAGACGCTCGAGCTCACGGACACGCGGGGCCGCACGCGCACGCTGCGGGTGACGCGCGCCGGGCCCGACGGCGCGTCCGCCGTGGCCCACGCGGCGTTGTGGCTCGAGGACGGGACCGAGCTCCGCCGCCTCGGGGCCGCCGGCCGCGTGGTCTCGACGACCCGCGTCGGGCCCGTGCCCGCGGTCGAGCGGCCGCTCGTCCTGCGGCCCGGCGACCACCTCGTCCTCACGCGCGACCCGTCGCCCGGCGGCCCCGCGCCCGTCGGCGCGGACGGCCGCGCGCTCGGCCCCGCGACGATCCCCTGCTCGTTGCCCGAGGTGTTCGCGTGCGCGCGGCCCGGCGAGGCCGTCTGGTTCGACGACGGCCGGATCGGCGGGCGCATCCTCGCCGTGGGCCCCGAGACCGTGGACGTCGAGATCGTGGACGCCCGGCCCGACGGCGCGCGCCTCGGCGCCGACAAGGGCATCAACCTGCCGGACACGCGGTTCGCGCTGACGGGGCTCACGGCGAAGGACCTCGACGACCTCCGCGTCGCGACGGCGCACGCCGACGTCGTCGGGTTGTCGTTCGTCGAGGACCCCGCCCACGTCCGCGCCGCCTGGGGCGAGCTGCGCGCGCGGACCGACCGGCCCCTCGGCCTGATGGTGAAGATCGAGACCCGGCGCGCGGTCACGCGCCTCGCCGACCTCCTGCTCGCGGGGCTCGAGGGGTTCCCGGTCGGGGTCATGATCGCCCGCGGCGACCTCGCGGTGGAGTGCGGCTTCGAGCGGCTCGCGGAGGTGCAGGAGGAGATCCTGTGGATGGCGGAGGCGGCCCACGTGCCCGTCGTCTGGGCGACGCAGGTGCTCGAGACCGCGGCCAAGAAGGGCCGGCCGACGCGCGCCGAGATCACCGACGCCGGGATGGCGGCGCGGGCGGAGTGCGTGATGCTCAACAAGGGGCCGCACCTCCGGACGGCGCTGCGCGTCCTCGACGACGTGCTGCGGCGCATGGAGGAGCACCACTGGAAGAAGTCGTCGCTCCTCCGGCCGCTCTCGATCTCCCGGCTCGACGGCGGCGGCTGACGATCCGCCCGTCCGGCGGCCCCGGGGCGGGGGCCGCCGGTTGCTTCCCCCGGGCCGGGTGGCAGGATCTGCGCGCCGCGCCCGCGGCCCGGAGGATCGCCATGCGCCTCGACGACGTGAAGGCCAGCACGAACGTGGACGACCGCCGCCGCTCGGGGATCCCCGGCGGGCCCGTGGTCGGCGGCGGCATCGGGATGCTCGTGATCGGCGTGATCGCGCTGCTCCTCACGGGCGACCCGTCCGCGCTGCTCGGCGGCCTGCTCGGCGGCGGCGGCCCCGGCGGCCCGGGCGCCGGCCCGGCGACCGCGCAGCGGGGCCCGCTCTCGCCGGCGGAGGAGAAGGCCGGCGAGGACGCGAAGAAGATCCTCACGACGACCGAGGAGGTGTGGGGCGAGATCCTCCCGCGGCAGGCGGGCGTGCGGTACGCGCCGACGACGCTCGTGTTGTTCAGCCAGGTCGTGCAGTCCGGCTGCGGCCGCGCGACGGCGCAGGTCGGGCCGTTCTACTGCCCCGCAGACCGGCAGGTCTACCTCGACCTGTCGTTCTACGACGAGCTCGCGCGCCGCTTCGGGGCGCCCGGCGACTTCGCGCAGGCGTACGTGATCGCGCACGAGGTCGGGCACCACGTCCAGAACCTGCTCGGCACGTCGGACCGCGTGCACCGGGCCCGCGGCAAGGTGAGCGACGTCGAGTTGAACCGCCTCTCGGTCCGGCTCGAGCTGCAGGCCGACTTCCTCGCGGGCGTGTGGGCGCACCACGCGAACAAGCGCCGCCCCATCCTCGAGGAGGGCGACGTGGACGAGGCGATCCGCTGCGCGAAGGCCATCGGCGACGACCGGCTCCAGAGCCAGTCGGGGCGCGCCGTCGTCCCGGACTCGTTCACGCACGGCACGTCCGAGCAGCGCGCGGCGTGGTTCAAGCACGGCCTGCGCACCGGCGACGTCCGCGAGGGCGACACGTTCGACGACGCGGTCTTCTACCGCGTCACCCCGCGCTGAAGCCCGTCGGGTCGCCGACGTCCCGCCGCACGCTGGCCGCGAGCTCGTCGAGGCACCGCGGGCACGCCCCGTGGGTCATCGGGAGGCTCTGCGCCCCGTAGACCAGGTGGCCCACCGGCAGCCACGTGCCGTCGCGGTCGCGCACCGACAGGCACCACGCGCAGACGAGCAGCAGGTCGCCGCGCGGCGGCGTGGCCCACGGCGGCAGCGTGCCGTGGCGGGTCGCCGCCTCGAGCCGCAGGCGCAGGGGCTCGAGCACCTCGCGGTGGGAGGCGACGAACCGCGCGCGGTGCGCCGCGAGCGCGTCGAGGTCGTCCGCGGCGAGGGGGCCCAGGGCGCCGACCTCGCGCACGCTGCGGTCGAGCTCGTTCAGCCGCGCGAGCGCGGCGTCCGCGGCGAGGTGCCAGGCCTCCGTCGCGAGGTCGGCGGTGCGCTCGCCGTCGCCGACCGCGCGGGCCACCGCGACCGCGCGCGCGAGCCGGGTCGAGGGCGCGAGCCGGGCGCCGCCGAGCGCATCGAGGGCACGGCGGGCGTGCGCGATCGCGGCGTCCGCGTCGCCGCGCGCGGTCGCCAGCGCGACCAGCCCGACGAGCCACCCCTGGTCGTCGCCGCGCGGAGCCGGCTGTTCCGCGAGGCAGCGCTCGAGCGCCGGCACGTCGCGCCGGGCGACCGCCAGCCGCAGCGCCGTCGAGCGGACGATCGCCGGGCCGAAGCCGGGCGTGCCCAGGTCGCGTCGCAGGATGGCCTCGGCGTCCGCCAGCGCCGTCGCGGCCGTCTCGAGGTCGCCGTCGTCCACGGCGGCGCGGCTCAGCAGCAGGTGGGCGTGCGCGCGGGCCCGCGTCGCGTCGGGCTCGTCCATCGCGTCGGCCGCCGCGAGCATCGCCGGCAGGTGCGCGCGCAGCCGGGCCGCGTCGCCGAGCCCGACGAACACGCGGGCCAGGAGCGCGGCGGCGTGCGCGCGGTCCACCGGCGAGAGGTCGGGGGCCCGGCGCGCGACGTCCGCCGCGCGGCGCGCGACGATGAGCGCCTCGAACTCCCGGTGCTGTCGGAGGAAGACGCCCGCCAGCGCGTGCAGCACCGCGAACGCGACCGCGTCCGCCCGGTCGTCGGTCGCGTGGTGGAGCTCGAGCAGGCGCGCGAGCGCGGCCCGCAGGTCGCGGTCGTCCGCCGCGCACGCCGCCCACGCGCACGCGCCGCGGATGCCGTCGTCGCCCGGCGCGCCGCGCGCGACCTCCGCGAACCGCCGGGTGAGGCCGTCGCGCGCGGGGTCCTCCTCCGCCATGAAGACGGCCCGCGCCGGGCCCTCGGGGCCCTCGAGGGCGCGGTCCACGAGCGCCCGGTACGCGGCGATCACCCGCCACGAGTCGTCGGGGTCGCGCGGGGCGCGCCGCAGCGCGTCCGCCTCCGCGAGCACCGCGATCCGCTCGGTGGTGGGGGCCGCGCGCAGGTCGTGGGCCCACGCTTCGGTCAGGTCCGCGACGTGCGTCGCCGCGAGGGGGATCCGGGAGGCCACGGGTCCATTCTCCCCGAGGCGGCGCGCCCTCGGGAGCCCGGACCGGGGCCGGTTTCGCCACCTCCCCCGGTCGCCCTCAAGTCCCCGGCGGACCCGGTCGACGGTGAAGAGGGGTCCGCGGTAGGAGTTCGCATGCGCGTCCCCCGGTCCGTCCTCGTGCTCCGCGGGTGCTGCCTCCTCGCCCTCCTGGCGAGCGCCGCGCTCACGGCCGACAGCCTGCACGTCGGGCGGCAGTTCTGTCCCCTCGACGCCGCGTGCGCCAAGGCGCGCGACAGCGCGCTCGGCTCCTTCTTCGGCATCAAGACCAGCGTCCTCGGCATCGCCGCCTTCGCCGGGCTGTTCCTGCTGACGCTCCTCCCGCTGTCCTTCGCCCGGAAGGTCGCCCGCCCCGCCGCGTGGGCCGCCGGCCTCGCGGGCCTCGCGTTCGTCGTCTACCAGGGCATCGTCCTCGGGACGTTCTGCCCGTTCTGCCTCGTCGCCGACCTCTGCGGCCTCGGCGCCGCGGCGGCCGCCTTCGCGTGGCCGCCCCCGCTCCTCTACCGCGGCCGCGGCAAGAAGAAGCCGTCGGCGGTGGAGTCGGTGCCCGCGCGCCTGCGCTGGGCGCTCGCCGCCCAGGCGATCGTCGCGCTGCCGCTGCTCTGGCCCACGCCGCCCGCGAAGCCCAACTGGGTCGAGCTGCCCGCCGAGACGGTCGCCTCGATCGACGTGGCCGCCGAGTTCGCGCCGTTCCTCGCGGAGCGCAAGGGGCCGCCCGCCGACGAACGGCCCGCGCCGCCGCCCGCCCCCGCGCCCGAGGAGCCGCCGGCGCCCGCGCCGCGCGCCGAGCTCCCCGACGTCGTCGCCGACGCCGTGCCGATGCCCGACCCGACGCCGGCCCCGCGGCCCGCGCCGGTCCGCGCGGAGCCCCCGCCCGCGCCGCGCCCGGACCCGGTCCGCGCCGAGCCGCCCACGGCGGTGATCGCGCCGCCGCGGCCGACGGTCCGCGAGATCGTGGTCCTCGAGTACCTCAACGCGTTCTGCTCGCACTGCCGCGCCACCCACGCCCGCCTCGACCGCGTGGTCGCGGGCTTCGGCCGCCCCGTGCGCCGCCACCGGGTCTACGTGTGGTCGTCGCGCGAGGTGCCGTTGTGGGCGAAGGCCTGCGCCGTCGCGGCCCAGCAGGGCCGCGAGGACGCGATGTTCGACGCGCTCCTCGAGACCGACCGCCAGGACGACCGCTCCATCCGCGCCGCCGCCGCGCGCGCCGGCGTGGACCTCTCCGACCTCGACGCGCCCGAGGTGGCGAACCGCCTCGAGCGCGACCGCCGCCTGTTCAGCCAGGCGCGGCTCGAGGGCCTGCCCACGTTCGACGTCGGCCGTCGCCGCCTGATGGGCGAGCAGTCCGAGGGCGAGCTGCTCGAGGCGCTGCGCGCCGCCGCGGGCGGCTGACGGCCCGCGCCGCTCGGCCCGCGCGCGGACGGGGCCCGGTCGAGGGTCCGGGACCGCGTGGCCCGGCGGCCGCCGGG
>JAEUHO010000059.1 GCA_016795345.1 Planctomycetia bacterium
GCCAACGCGAGCGCCGCCACCGGCGCCGCCGCGCGCCGCGCCGGCGGCGCGTCGAGCGCCATCAGCGCGCGCAGGAGCGCCGGCTCGCCGGGGCCGCCGCGCCCGCCCGCCGCCGCGGCCGCGCGGACCTCCTCGAGCGCGTGGGCCTCGAGGGACCGGCCCGCCGCGACGAGCGCCGCGGCCCGCGCCGCGGCGAACGCGTCGAGCGCGGCGCGCCGCTCCGCCGTCGTGAGGCGCAACACGCCGAGCACGGGCGGCGCCTCGGCGAGCGGCGGCGGCCGGAGGTGCAACATCACCGCGACGGTGGAGGCGAGCGCCTCCTGGGCCACCTCGAGCCGGCGCCGCAACGCGACGCGGGGCCCGACGAGCACGAACGGCGCGCGCCGGGCCTCGGGTTCCCCCGCCCCGTGGGTGCCCGCGGGCGACAGGCCGTGGTCGGCCGTCACCAGCACGTGGGCGCCGGTGTGCTCGCGCCGGAACGCGAGCACCAGCTCGCCGAGCCGCGCGTCGGCCTCGGCCACCGCCGCCGCATAGGCCGCGCCCGTCGCGCCCGACGCGTGGCCCGTGAGGTCCACCGCGACGAGGTGCACCGTCAGCACGTCCACCGTCGGGTCGCGCGCGAACTCGAGCGCGCGCGGGAACGTGCGGTCGTCGAGCTCGCGCACCGTGCGCAGGAGGGCCCGCGGGACCGTCGCGACGTCCTCGGGGCGGTAGGCGTCGGGGCAAAGCCGCGGCAGCAGGCCGTCGCCCGCGTGGGCCACGCGCAGGCGGCGCGCGGCGAGCAGCTGGATCACGCTGCCCTCGACGGGGACGGGGTCGAAGTTGCGGAACGACGTCCAGAGGTCCGGGCGGCGGCCCGTCACGATCGCGCGCACGCACGGCGCCGACATGGTCGGGTCGCCGACGAGCGCCACACCGCTCGCCGCCGCCGCGCCCCGCGTCCCGCCGGTCGCCTCGCCCTCGGCCGCCAGCGCCTGCCACGCGGGCATCGACGCGACGGCGGCCTCGCGCAGCCCGTCGATCACCACCAGCAGGAACGGGCTC
>JAEUHO010000123.1 GCA_016795345.1 Planctomycetia bacterium
TCGGGAGGCGGGTCGCGGCGCCGTCGCGCAGCTCGGGCGCGAGGTACGCGGGGTCGAGCACCGGGCTCGCGCCCGGGAACACGCCGTCGCGGCGGAGGAACGCGCGGCCGTACCCCACGAGCACCGCGGACCCGTCGGTCCGCAGGAGCACGTGCGACGGCGAGACGTTGGCGTGCACGACGCCGCGCGTGTGGAGCAGGTGGAGGCCGCCGCTCAGCGCGCGCAGCCGCCGCACCGCCGTCACCGGGGCCTGCGGCCCCTCCGCGATGCGCTGCGCCGCCGAGCGCCCGCGGACCATGGTGGACGCGAGCCACCGCATCGCGCCCTCCTCGACCGCGTCCCCGCCGCCGTCCACGACCGGCGCGAGCGCCGGGTGCGCCGTGCCCGCGACCGCCGTCACGAACCGCAGCCAGCTGTCGGCCGACGCGCCGACCGGGACCGGCGGGAAGACCGACAGGACGACGTCCTGCCCGGTGGTGCGGTGGCGCGCGACGCGCGGGGCCGTCGGGCCCTGCAGCCCCCCGAGCGGCCCGAGCACCTCGTACCGCGCGACGACGAGCGGCGGCCCGTCGCGGTCCTTCTCGCGCTCGAACCACGCGCGCGTGAGGGACGTGCCCGCGCGGATCGGGACGCCCTGGAGCGCGTTGTCGAAGCGGAGCACGACGGGGTCCGGCTCGCCCGGCGGCGTGAGCTGCACCTCGTCGCCGTCGCGCAGCAGCACGCGCGGGACCTTCGACCCGTTCACGTAGATGCCGTGGCGGCCCTCGGCGGCCATCTCGTACCCGTCGTCGGTCCGCGCGACCCGGGCGTGGCGGCGCGAGACCCGCAGGTCCCACAGGCAGAGGTCGCAGCCGGGGTCGCGGCCGATCCGGAAGGGGTCGTCCACGACCGGGACGCGCGTGACCGCGCCTGTCTGCAGGACCAGGGCGACGGGCGACATCGAAACGGACCCCCAGGGGCTACATCCCCGGTCGATTGAACCAGCCCCCGTCGGCAGGGTCCACGCGCGCCGGGGGCGGTTCGGGATCCACCCGGTCGGCGAGCCGCGGGAACGCCGCCACGAGCGCGGCCGGGCCCGGCACGCGGCCCCCGGCGAGCATCGACCGCAGTTCGAGGGCGTTCGCGACGGCCTGGCCGCCGAAGTGGTTGTTGGCGACGACCACGACGGACGCCGCCCCGCTCCGGAGCCGCCGCACGCGGTCGTGCCAGGCGGCGAGCTCCTCCGGTCCGTACAGGTAGTCGTAGCGGGTGTCCCGGCCGACGCCGCGCCGGTACCACGCCGCGTTGCGGCCGTGCAGCCGGACGTAGGCGAGCGGGGCCGTCACGACGTCCCGCGGCTCGATCCACCCCGGGCCCGGCGTCCAGTCGCCGACGACCCAGGCCGCCCCGGCGTCGGACAGCGAGGCCCGGACGTCGTCGGTGTCCCACGAGGCGTGGCGGAACTCGACCGCGAGCCGGTGCCCGGCGACGTGGCCGGCGAGCCGCGCCACGTAGGCCCGCTCCCGGGGCCCCGCGCGGAAGGTGGGCGGGAACTGGGCGAGCACGGCGTCGAGCCGACCGTCCTCGGCGAGCGCGTCGAGGAAGGCCCGCTGGGCGGCGTGGTCGGCACGGGTGGGGGCCGGCGGGCCGTGCGTGTACCCGCGCCAGAGCTTCGCCGTGAAGCGGAAGCCCGGCCGGTCGGCGGTGGCCGCGAGCCACGCCCGGGCCGTCGCCGGCGGCGGGATGCGGTAGTGCGACACGTTGACCTCGAGGAGGTCCACCCAGCGCGCGAGGAGGGGGAGCGCGTCGGCCCCCGCCAGGCCGCGGGGATAGACCGGCCCGATCCAGTCCGGATACGAGAACCCCGCCGTCCCGACGGCAATGCCGGGTTTGGTGGACGGGGGGGGCGACCCCGCTAGGCTGTCCCGACCAGATTCCGCCATTCGACCGTCCTTCTCGCCGTTGGAGGCCCGTCGTGTCCCAGAACGCTTCCGCTGCCCCCGCCAACACCCCCCAGGCGCCGATCGCGGTGGAGGGCTTCGACAGCCTCTACCAGATGGCCGTCTCCCAGTTCGCCCGCGCGGCGGACTCGATGGGTCTCGACAAGGACCTGCGGCTGATGCTGTCGCAGCCCAAGAACGAGATCATCGTGAACTTCCCGGTCCGCATGGACAACGGGTCGTACCAGCTGCTCAAGGGGTACCGGATCCAGCACAACAACATCCTGGGCTGCTACAAGGGCGGCATCCGCTACCACCCCCAGGTGCACCTCGACGAGGTGAAGGCCCTCGCGGCGTGGATGACGTGGAAGTGCTCGCTCTCCGGCCTGCCCTTCGGCGGCGGCAAGGGCGGCATCCAGATCGACCCGACGAAGTACTCCCAGACCGAGCTCGAGCGCATCACGCGCCGCTTCACCCACGCGCTCGGCACGAACATCGGCCCCGACTTCGACATCCCGGCGCCGGACGTGGGCACCAACAGCCAGACGATGGTGTGGATGATGGACACGTACATCAACACCTTCGGCGCGGCCCACAAGAATGTCTCGCGTCACGTCGTCACGGGCAAGCCCGTCTCGGCGGGCGGCAGCGAGGGCCGCGACGAGGCGACGGGCCGCGGCACCGTGTACACGATCGCGGCGTGGGCCCAGGAGAAGAAGTTCGCGCTCGACAAGGCCACCTTCGTCGTGCAGGGCTTCGGCAACGTGGGCTCGTTCGCCGCGAAGATCCTCGCGGGCGAGTACGGCAGCAAGCTGCTCGCCGCGCAGGACCACACGGGCACGATCCACAACGCGAAGGGCATCGACGTCGAGGCGCTGTTCAAGTACTGCGCCGAGAAGAAGGGCATCGCGGGCTTCCCGGGCGCCGAGGCGATCGCCAAGGACGACCTGTGGAAGGTCAAGTGCGACATCCTCATCCCCGCGGCCCTCGAGGCGCAGGTGACGAGCAAGAACGCCCCCACGATCGTCGCGAGCGGCGTGAAGGTCGTCGCCGAGGGCGCCAACGGCCCGACGACGCCCGCCGCCGACAAGATCTTCGTCGACGCCGGCGTCGACATGATCCCGGACATCCTCTGCAACTCGGGCGGCGTGATCGTCAGCTACTTCGAGTGGACGCAGAACAAGCAGGGCGACGGCTGGTACCTCGACGAGGTGCGCGCGAAGCTCAAGCGCCGCATCACGAACGCGTACGACCGCGCCACGGCGAACCGCGAGAAGTTCAAGACGGACGGCCGCAACGCCGCGATGATCACGGCCATCCAGCGCGTGGCGCACGCGTACAAGGAACGGGGCATCTTCCCCTAGCCCCCCCACCCCCCGCGCCCCCCTTCCCCCCCCTTCGGGTGGGGAGGGGGGACGGACGTGGGAGGTGAGCGACGGGCGCGGAAGATCGCAAGGGCGCCGCGTCACTCAAGCGCGCGGAGAGAAGGCCCGCGCGGCGAGACGACGAGGACGGCGTCGGACGCAAGGCCCGCCCGCCGGAGATTGATCGGGCGGTGCGGCCGTCGAGGGAGCGCGCGTTCGCGTGGCCCCCACACCCCCCGCGCCCGGGATCGGGGAGTGACGGGGGGGGACCCCGGGGGGCGTGGTAGGGAGGCGGCATCGTGGGTGCCCCCCTCCTCCTCGAAGCCCGCGGCCTGAAGAAGGCCCTGGGCGGCAAGACCGTCGTCGACGGCGTGGACCTCACCTGCGCCCCCGGCGAGGTGCTGGGGCTGCTGGGGCCGAACGGCGCCGGCAAGACGACCTCGCTGCGGATGTGCTACGGGTTCCTGCGACCCGACGCCGGCACGGTCCGGATCGGCGGGCACGACCTCGCGCGCGAACCCGACGCCGCGCGACGACGGCTCGGCGTCTGCACCCAGGACGACACCTGCGACCCCGACTTCACCGTCCGCGGCAACCTCGAGCAGACCGGCCGCTACTACCGCCCGCGCCTGCCCGACCTCGACCGCCGCATCGACGACCTGCTCGCGCAGTTCGAGCTGGCCCCGTTCGCCGACCAGCTGCCCGAGACGCTGTCCGGCGGCTACAAGCGGCGCCTGATGATCGCGCGCGCCGTGCTGCACCGGCCCGAGGTCGTCTTCCTCGACGAGCCGACCACCGGCCTCGACCCCCAGGCGCGCGTCGCCGTCTGGGAGCTCGTCGCCGGCCTGCGCGCGCAGGGCATGGCCGTCGTGCTCACGACGCACTACATGGACGAGGCCGAGCGGCTCTCGGACCGCCTCGTCGTGCTGCAGGGCGGCCGCGTCCGCGCGAACGGCGTCGCGCGCGCGGTCCTCGGCGACGTCGTCGGCGAGCACATCGTCGTCCTCGAGGCCGCCCACGGCACCCCCGCGCTCGCCGAATGGCTCGCCGCGCGCGGCGCGGCGCCCGCGACCGTGCTCGCGGAGTGGCACATCGCCCTCGACGCCGCGGGCCTCGCCGCCTTCGTCGCGACCTACCCCGACCTCCGCTTCGAGGTCCGCGCCCCCACGCTCGACGACCTGTTCCTCGCGCTCGCCGAGGAGCGCCGCCCATGAGCACCTTCCGCGCGGCCTTCGCGTGGCAGAGCCGCGCCGTCCTCGGGCGGCACGTGCGCGTCCACCTCCGCAAGTGGCACACCGCGCTCGTGCCCCCCGTCTGCGAGCCGATCCTCATGCTGCTGACGTTCGGCGTCGGGCTCGGCGGACGGATGGGCGGCTTCGCCTGGGCGGGCGGCCCGGTGGACTACCTCACGTACCTCGCGCCGGGCATGCTCGCGTACGCCGCGTTCATGACCGCGTTCTTCCAGTCGGTGTTCTCGGCGTACGTCCGCATGCACTTCCAGAAGTCGTGGGAGGGCCAGCTCACGACGCAGGTCGGCCTCGAGCACGTCGTCTGGGCCGAGGCGCTCTGGGCGGCGACGCTGGCCACGGCCTACGCCACCGCCGTCGCGCTCGTGCTCCTCGCGTTCGGCGCCGCCGGCGCGCTGCACCTCCACTGGGCGGGCCTCCTCCTCGCGCTGCCGCTCCTCTTCCTCTCCGCGCTCGCCTTCGCGTCCCTCGGCCTGCTCTTCACCGCGTGGCTCCCGAGCATGGACCACATGTCGCTGCCGTTCTTCCTCGTCGTGCTGCCGCTCGGCTTCGCCAGCAGCACCTACTTCCCGCTGCCCGACGCGCCCGTCCTCGCGCAGGTGGTCCTGCTGAACCCGCTGCACCACGTCGCCGAGGGGCTCCGCTGGCTCCTCGTCGCCGGCCGCTTCACCGCGCACCTGCCCGCCGCGGTCGGCCTCTGCCTCGCCATGCTCGCCTTGCTCGTCCCGATCGACATGCGCCTGCTCCGCCGCCGGGTGTTCGGCGACCGCTGACCGCCGCCCCCCGCACCGTCCGACCGCCGGGGAAGGCGGTCGCGCGCCGGGCCGAGGTCGTGGTACCTATGGGCCCGTCCCCGTCGCCCCCCTGCTGCGCCCGGCGATCCGCTCGCTGCGGCGGGCCTGCTCGCCGCCGGAACCGCCCCCGCGCATGATCGACCAGCCGCCCGGACCGCTCGGCTCGGGCACCCCCGAGGACCCGCGCCTCGTCGTCGAGTCGTGGATGGCCATCCCCGGCGCCGACGGATGGCGCCTCCTCGTGCTCCGCCGCACCCCGCAGAGCGGCGGCTTCTGGCAGGGCGTCTCCGGCCGCGTCGAGGCCTTCGACCGCTCGCTGCGCGCCGCCGCGCTCCGCGAGATCCGCGAGGAGACCGGCCTCGACACGGGCATCGAGATCGTGGACCTCGAGCTCTGGACCACCTTCCGCGGGCCCATGTCGGGCGCGACGTTCCGCAAGCGCAGCCTCGCCGCGATCCTGCCCGCGACCGTCACCGCCGCGTCGATCCGCCTCTCCGACGAACACGACGCCGCCGAGATCCTCTCCATCGCGGACGCGCGCCGCCGGCTCCGCTTCCGCCCCAACCAGGAGGAGCTCGACGCCCTCGAGCGCCTCCTCGCGCTGCGCGGCTCGGCCGCCGCGCGCGGATAGGCGCGTCGCGGGAGGCCCCGCGGGCCACGGCGCCGCGACCCACCCCCGGGACCGCGAGGCCCGGTCGCCGGCGACGCGCCCGCCCGAACCGCGGCCCGCGGTATCGTCGTCCCCGATGGACGAAGGCGCCGCCCCTCCCCGCCGTCGCCGCCTCGGCCGCTGGCGCCGCCGCGCGGCGGCGTGGTCGCCCGAGCGCACCCAGGACGCGCAGTTCGCGCGGGACCGCACGTTCCTCGACGAGGACGCGGTGCCGATCTTCCGCGACGACCTCTTCCGCTCGCGCGCGCGTTTCCTGATCGGCATGGCCACCCTGGCGGGCGCGGGGATCGCCGTGATCGTGTGGACCTTCCGCCTCTTCCCGCCCGTGGTCGGAGTGCTGCTCACGCTCTCCGCCGCCGCGCTGGTCATCGGGTGGAGACGCGCCCACCGTGCCGAGACGCCGTGGCACCTCGCCCGTCATCGCGCCCGACCGACCGCCGCCGACGCGCGGGATCCGGCGGCTCCGCGACCCTGACCGCGCGCACCGCTCGCCGCGGTCAGCGGAACCCGGCGCCGCGATGGGACCCGGCCCAGCGCAGGTAGAGGACGGCGAACCGCCGCACGTCCCGTCGCGTGTCGTGCACGAGCGAGGCGAGCACGTCCCGGCCCGCGAACAGGAGCGCGCCGAGCACCACCGCGGCCATCGAACGGCCCGCGACCTCGGCCGGCCCGCCGAAGTGGGCCACCACCCCACCGACCATCGCGCCGACGGCGAACGTCACCCAGACCCCGAACACCCCGAGCGACGGCCCGCCGGTGGGCGCCGCGGACCGGAACACGCGGGCCGCGCGCGCTCGTCGCGTCGACGACGTACGCGGGCCGATCACGATGCTCTGCATCCCGCCAGCCTACAACCGCCGACGCGCGGCCGCCGGGCCTCGCGTGTCCCCCACCGCACCGCCCCGACACGAAACGACACGAAACGACGCGGCCCCGGACGCCGCCGGGACGTCCGGGGCCGCGTCGTGCTCGAGATGCGACCGCAGGCTCGTGGCCCGCACCTCTTCTCGCCTCACTCCCCCTCCTCTCCCCCCTCCCCACCCGCAGGGGGGGGGAAGGGGGGTTGGGGGGGTGGGGGAGGGGAAGTCGCGGGGAGGGGGTATCAGAAATCCCCGCCCATGCCCCCCATGCCGCCCATCCCACCCATGCCGCCGCCGGCGCCGCCCGGCATCTCCTTCTTCTTCTCGGGGATCTCGGAGATGACCGCTTCGGTGGTGAGGAGGAGGGTCGAGATCGACGCGGCGTTCTGCAGGGCCGTGCGCACGACCTTCGTGGGGTCGATCACGCCGGCCTTCACGAGGTCCTCGTAGGTGTCCGTCGCGGCGTTGTAGCCGAACGAGACCTCCTTGCCCTCGCGCACCTTCTGCAGGACGATCGACCCGTCCACGCCCGCGTTCTCGGCGATCTGCTTGATGGGCGCCTCGAGGGCCCGGCGCACGATCCCGACGCCGACCTTCTCGTCGCCGGAGACCTTCAGCGTGTCGAGCGCGGCCGACGCCCGCACGAGCGCCACGCCGCCGCCGGGGAGGATGCCCTCCTCGACCGCCGCGCGCGTCGCGTGGAGCGCGTCCTCGACGCGGGCCTTCTTCTCCTTCATCTCGGCCTCGGTGGCCGCGCCGACCTGGATCTGCGCCACGCCGCCGGCGAGCTTCGCCAGCCGCTCCTGGAGCTTCTCCTTGTCGTAGTCGCTCGACGTCGTCTCGAGCTCCTTCTTGATCTGCGCGATGCGGCCGGACACGTCGTCCTTCTTGCCGCCGCCGTCGATGATCGTCGTCTCCTCCTTGCCGATCAGCACCTTCTTGGCGGTGCCGAGGTCGCGGAGGTCGAGCGTCGACACGTCGATGCCGAGGTCCTCCATGATGGCGCGCGCGCCGGTGACGGCGGCGATGTCCTGGAGGAGGGCCTTGCGGCGGTCGCCGAAGCCCGGCGCCTTCACGGCGCAGACCGGGAACACGCCGCGCAGCTTGTTGACGACGAACGTCGCGAGGGCCTCGCCCTCGACGTCCTCGGCGATCACGAGCAGCGAGCGGCCGCTCTTCGCGACCTTCTCGAGCAGCGGCAGGATGTCCTTGACGTTGCTGAGCTTCTTCTCGTGGACGAGGATGAACGGCTTGTCGAGCTCGCAGGTCTGCTCCTCGACGTTCGTCACGAAGTGGGGCGACGTGAAGCCCTTGTCGAACTGCATGCCCTCGACCCACTCCACCGTCGTGTCGAGGCCCTTGCCCTCCTCGACGGTGATCACGCCATCCTTGCCGACGCGCTCCATGGCCTCGGCGATCTGGCGGCCGATCTCCGGGTCGTTGTTCGCGGCGATGGTGCCGACCTGGGCGATCTCCTTGCTGCCCTTCACCGGCGTCTTCATCGACTCGAGCTTCGCGATGACCGCGGCGACGGCCTTCGAGATGCCGTTCTTGACGCCGATGGGCGAGGCGCCGGCCGCGACGTTCTTGAGGCCCTCCTCGAAGATCGCCTCGGCGAGCACGGTCGCCGTGGTGGTGCCGTCACCGGCGACGTCGGAGGTCTTGCTGGCGACCTCCTTCACCATCTGGGCGCCGATGTTCTCGTAGGCGTCCTTGAGCTCGACCTCCTTCGCGACGGTCACGCCGTCCTTGGTGACGGTCGGGCTGCCGAAGGACTTCTGGATGACCACGTTGCGGCCGCGGGGCCCCAGCGTGACCTTCACGGCGCGGGCGAGCTGACGGACGCCGGCGCGGATGCGCTCCCGGGCGTCCTGGCTGTAGGCGATCTGCTTGGCGGGCATCGGTGCTTCTCCGGGTTCGTTGCGGGATCGGGTTCGAGGGGGGCGGGGCCCGTGGGCCCTACTTCTTCTTCGCGGGGGCGGGCTTGTCGGCCTTCGCGGCGCCCGACCACGGCGCGTCGTCGAGGACGCCGAGCAGCTCGTGCTCGTCGAGGAGGAGGAACTCCTTGCCGCCCTCCTTCACCGTCGTGCCGGCGAACGACCCGAAGAGCACGCGGTCGCCGACCTTCACGCTCATCGGGACGCGCTCGCCCTGGTCGTTCAGCTTGCCGGCGCCGACCGCGACGATGCGGCCCTCCGTCGGCTTCTCCTTGGCGGTGTCGGGCAGGACGATGCCGCCGGCCGTCTTCTCGAGCGACTCCAGCCGCTCGACGAGCACCTTGTCCTGCAGGGGCTTGATCTTCGCCATCGTTGCTTCCTTCCCGGGCACCGGGCCCGGCATCGTCGCGACCGCCCCGCGGGGAGGTCGTCCTCGGGTTGTCTCGCTGCCGCTACCTTGTTTGCCGTGAAACCGGACGTCGCGCCGCCGGCGGACGGCGTCAGCCCCGGGCGGCCAGGCGCAGTGCGAGCAGCACCGCGTCCTGTCCGGCCGGAAGGGGCAGCACCGTCGCCACCCCGTCGCCGAGCGCCGTCAGCCACAGTTCCTTCGTGGGTCGCTCGGCCAACAGGACGAGCCGACCCGCTCGACGCGAGGGCGCGACCGGCCGAAGGCCGTCCGCGTCCCTCCCGCCATCGTTCTTCCCGCCATGCGCCGCCTCGAGCCCGCGCACGACCGCCGGCCGGGCCGGCGTCCATCGCACGGGCATGTCGTGCATCGGGACGCCGGCCTGCGCCGGCCCCCGACCGTCCGGACGCCCGTCGGCATCGGCGGGGCGACCCACCGACACCACCGCGCGCCAGACCTCCTCGCCGTCCACCCGGTCCAGGTCCCGGTCGAGGAACGACACGGACTCCGGCGTCCGGCGCAGCCAGTCGACCGCCTCGCGGCCGACCGACGTGACGAACGTCGGGAATCCCTGCCCTCGGATCCAGCCCGCCAACTCGTCGCGGAACCGCGAGGCCCGCACGCCGATCAGGACGGGTCGATCCAGGGACACGCGGCGATAGAACAAAGCGAGTGCCACATGCGCGGCGATCGGCCCGACGCAAGGTTCATCTCAACCCCTTGCCCACGCGCGGGTTATGGCGGCGGCGGCGCGCGGCGGAAGCCCCCCGGGAGCCCTGGGGCTGACATCCTGGCAGCGGCCCCGGCGCGGCCCTCCGGCGGGGGTGACAGTCTGTCACCGTCGCGTGGGGCCGCCACGGCACGCCGGCGGCCGGGCCTCGCGGTCGCGCGCCCGGGGGGTCGATCCCGGGGGGCCCGGCGGGCTACTTCACCCCGGCGGGGATCGGCACCGTCGTGTTCAGCTTGATGATCTCGACCTCGGGGAGCTGGATGGAGACGGGGGCGCCCCCGAGGTTGCTCGAGAGGCTCGTCTGGAAGGTCTTGATCGGCCGCTTCAGCTTCGCGAGCTGGATGCGGCACTCGGACAGGACCGTCGCCGTGTCCCCGCGGTGCAACGCGTCCATGTACGCGTCCACGGCACCGGCGTAGGCGGCCAGCTGCGTCGCCGCCTTGGCGATGGCCTCGGTCTTCGTCTCGCGGGCGAGGGCGTCGAGGCGCTTCTTGCCCTCGGCGCGCAGCGCGGGATCGGGCGCGAGCATCAGCTGCGCGGCGGCGTTGAGCTCCGCGGCGACGCGCCGGCCCTCGGCCGCGCGCGCCTGGTCCTCGGCCTTGGCCTTCGCCTCGGCGCCGAGCGCGGCCCACTCCTCCGGCGTCATCCAGCGGTCGCCGTGGAGCTCGAGCCCGTCGGCGCGCTTCGCCTCGTCGGGCGTCATCCACGCGCCGCGGTGCCGCACGTGGCCGAGGACCTCGTGGGCGACGGCGTTCTCGGGGTCGGAGGCGAGCACCTGCTCCGCGACCGCGCGGCCCTCGGTGGCGCGCCCCTGCTCGACGAGCCAGGCCGCCAGGGCGGCGCGACCGGCGTGGTCGTCGGGCGCCAGCTTCGCGGAACGCTCGCGCCACTCGCTCTCGACGGACGGCGACTTCGCCCAGTCCCGCACCTCGTTGGCCGGGAACTCGACCTCGCCGAACCGCGAGACGACCCGGTAGACCTCGCCGTCCTTCACGACCGTGCCCTCGACCAGGCGGCCGTCCACCAGGGTCAGCACGTCGGCGGCGGCGGGGCGGGCCCCCGCCCCGGCGGCAACCAGGAGAGCGGCGCAACCGAACGCGAGCGACAGGCGGCTCATGGCGACTCCTCGGGGCGACGAACCGCCCCACCGTCACAACGCCGGACAGCCGGAGTCGCCTCCGGTCCTCGCGCGCGACCGGGGGCCCGAGGGGCGTCGCCCGGGGGATCAGCGCGCGACCGGGTCGATGACCCAGCGGCCGTCCGCGGTCTTCGACCAGGACAACGTCACCTTCTCCTCGATCGCCCCCGGCCGAGCCGCCGACAGCACGAAAACGTCGGTTTCACCGCGGCTCCCGTCGGTCGTGCGCACCTCGGCGACGAGCGAGCCGCCCTGCAGCAGGCCCCGCAGGGCGCGCACCGCCTCGAGGACCCGACCGTCGCGGATCGAGACGCCGGGCGCGAAGTACGCCTGCAGGTCGTCGGCCCCGACGTCGGGCGCCTCGAGGAGCTTCGTGAACGCCCGCGCGCGATCGGTGAGCGCCGCCCGGCCGGACGCGTGCGCCGTCCCGGTGACCCCGAGCACGACGACGATCCCGGCGACGAGCGCCCCGGCGCAGAGCAGCAGGACCATCGAGCGGCGGCCGTCCATGCCCGCAGTATAGGGTCCCGGCGCCGACACCGGGGGGTGGGTTCAGTCCGACGGGGCGAGCCGCCGATGAAGGAGTCCCACACGTCGTGGGTCGCCCGGGGGGGCAACCATGGTCGAGGACATTCCCGTCGCCGGCACGCCGCTCGATCCCGGCCTCTTCAGCGGCAAGCGCCGTTCGCCGCGCCGCCGCCGCACCCTGATCGTCGACATCGGGGAGCCCGGGGGCACGCACTACGAGGCGCGCACCGTCGACGTCTCCCGCGGCGGGATGCTGCTCGAGTTCGTGGACGACAAGCTGAAGGCCCCGTCGGACCCGGCCGAGCTCGTCGGCTTCGCCACGCGCCTGATGATGATGTTCCCGACGGGCATGGAGACGACCTTCGGCTCCGGCGCCGTGAAGACGCACGCCGTCGTGGTGCGGCTGGTGAGCAGCGCCTCCACCGCGTCGCCGATCCTGCTCGGCTGCCGCTTCGACGCCCCGCTCACCGACGTGGACTGCCGCCTGCTCGGGCTCGA
Organism: Planctomycetia bacterium; assembly: GCA_016795345.1. Taxonomy (GTDB): domain Bacteria; phylum Planctomycetota; class PLA2; order PLA2; family JAEUHO01; genus JAEUHO01. The sequence goes on from JAEUHO010000123.1 coordinate 12,092, forward strand.
CCTCGACGGCGACGAGACCGAGACCGACGTCGCGGCCGACGCCCCGCGCGAGGAGGGCTTCGACGACCTGATGGGCTTCCTCAAGGACGCCTCGCGGTCGTGGGACTTCGACCTCGACGACGACGCAGCGCCGGGCACGGCGACCACGCTGTCCGACGACGACCTCGCGAACGTCGGCCGTCGCGCGGCGGCCACGCGCCCCGCGCTCGGCACCCCCATGAGCCCGCCGTGGGCCGAGCCGGGCGAGGTGGTGACGCACCTCTTCCCGACCGGCGCGCCCGTCTTCGGGCCGCGGTACCGCGGGCGCCTCGTGCACGCCGAGCCGGGCCTCGCGCTCGTGGACCTGCCGCTGCCGCCCGACGAGCAGGACCCGTTCGGCTGGGCCGCGGGCCTCGGCGCGACGGTGCGCCTCGTCGCGCTGTGCGACGGCCGCGTGCTCTGGGAGGCGATCGCCACGGTCACGCGGTTCGACGTCGCGCCCGACGAACACGTCCGCGCGTCGCTCTCGCCCGATCGCGAGCCCTCCGCGGCGCTGCTCGCGTCGCTGCGCGGCGTCGCCCACGCCCGCTGACGCGCGGTCGCGCGCGCGGGACCGCGAGGCCCGTTGCGTTCCGTCGGGCGCTCGCGTCGCGCGCGCCCCCGACGCACGGGGTCGCCCGCCCGCGTGGTGCGGCGACGGGCGACGGGCGACGGGCACGCACGCCTCGCGCGAAGCCAACGGGGACCCCGCGGGCGGACGGATCGTGCGAGCGAACGGGCCTCGCGTCCCGGGGAGCGCGGTCGCGCGTCAGCCGGCGACGACGCGATAGGACGGCGGCGCCGTCGGCGGCGCGACGGCCGCGGCGCGGGTGGCCGCCGCGAACTCGGGGAACACGCGCTCGAACGCCTCGACGACCGAGGGATCGAAGTGCGTGCCCGCGCAGCGGCGGATCTCCTCGAGCGCCAGCTCCGGGGCCTGCGCGTCCTTGTAGGAGCGCTTCGACGTGATCGTGTCGTACGCGTCCACGACCATGAAGATGCGCGCCGCGAGCGGGATCGCCTCGCCGGCGAGGCGACGCGGGTAGCCCGCGCCGTCCCAGCGCTCGTGGTGGCAGCGCACGACCTCGGTGGCCCCGCGGAGGAACTCGAGGCGCTCGACGATCTCGGCCCCGTACTCGGGGTGCAGCCGCATCACGTCCCACTCCTCGGGCGTGAGCTTGCCCGGCTTGTTGAGGATCGCGTCGGGGATCTTGCACTTGCCGATGTCGTGGAGCATCGCGCCGAGCTCGAGGTCGCGGACGCGGTCGGTGCCGAGCCCGATCTCGCGGCCGAGGCGCGAGCACATGTCGCGCACGCGCACGCAGTGGTCGGCGGTGCCGGTGTCCTTGCCCTCGAGGAGCGCCGCGAAGCCGACGACGGTGGCGTCGTACGCGCTCTTGAGCTGCACGACGGCCTCCTGGACGCGGCGCTCGAGGTCGGCCTGGTAGTCGCGCCGGAAGCGGAGGTCCGCACGGCGCTGGAGGGCGCGGTTCACCGCGATGCGGAGCTCGTTGATCTCCCACGGCTTGCGGAGGTAGTCGAACGCGCCGACCTGGATCGCGAGGATCGCGTAGGAGATGTCGGCGAAGCCCGTGAGCAGGACGCAGGGCGTCGTGTTCTCGATGCGCGGCTTCACCGCGCGGAGGAACTGGAGGCCGTCGATCTCCGGCATGCGGACGTCGGAGATGATGAGGTCGTACTCGGTGTCCTGGACCTTGTCGACCGCCTCGCGGCCGTTCACCGCGGTCTCGCAGACGTGGCCGTCGGGCTCGAGCTGGCGCGTGAGCAGCTCCCGGATCACTTCCTCGTCATCGACGATCAGGATCCGTGCCATCGGGAACCGGCCTCCGCACCGACGTCGCGCGTGCCGCGACGCCCACCGGCCGGTCGAGAGGGCGACGGGGTGTCGCCCCCCCATCGGCCCAAGGGGGATTCTGGCCCCGGCGGGGTCCCCGCGCAACGACGGACGGAGGCCGGGGACGGCGGACGGGCGGACGGGTCGGTTCCCGCGGGAGATCAGCCCGCCGGAGGGACCGCCACGGGCGCGGTCGGGGGCGCCGGCCGCCGGGATGTGAACATGGTGCGAAGAGCGCTCCCGCCGATGGCGAACAGGCCGAACGAGAGCACCAGGGTGATCAGCCCCCCGGCGACCAGGCCCATCCGCATCTGCTGGAGGCCCATGTGCACGTACCAGGAGCCGAGGAGGACCTCGAGGACGGGCTGCACCCAGTCGCGGGCCGCCCGGTAGGTCTTGGCCCGCGCCGCGGCCGTCTTGGCGTCCCGCCCCACGACGCCGAGCTTCGGGGTGCGGACGAACTCCGTGCGGTGGCCGAGGAGGGCCTCGAGCACCCCGCGGGCGTTGTTGACCGCGAGCCCGACCCCGACGATCGGGAAGAACGGGAGGTACTTCATCCGCGTCCACCAGCGGTCGTGGACCTCGCGGGTGGCCGCCACGTAGAAGACGACCTGCGTGACGACGACGAGGAAGAAGACGAGCCCGTCGACGAAGGTGGCGAGGCGGTTCGCCCCGTGGCCCTGCATCCGCAGCAGCATCACGGGCAGCGTCAGCACCGTCATGAAGAGCGACGCGGGGAAGGCGAGGTAGGCGCCGAGGTGGAACGAGGCGTCGAGCTTCTTGTGGACCGGGAGCCGGCTGCGCCAGAGCAGCGGCATCATCTTGAGGAAGCACTCGGTGACGCCCTTGGCCCACCGGTGCTGCTGGCTCTTCACCGCGGAGAGCTCGACCGGGAGCTCGCCCGGGCACGGGACGTCGCGCAGGTACACGCCGCGGTAGCCGGCGAGGTTCGCGCGGTAGGAGAGGTCGGTGTCCTCGCAGATCGTGTCGGCGTGCCAGCCGCCGGCCGCCGCGATGGTGGACTTGCGCCAGACGCCGCCGGTCCCGTTGAACGGGAAGATGTAGCCGCCGCGGGCGCGGGTCGTCTGCTCGAGGACGAAGTGCCCGTCGAGCAGCATGGCCATGCCCTGCGTGAGGACGCCGTAGTCCTGGTTGAGGTAGGTCCAGCGGGTCTGGACGAAGCCGACCTTCGGGTCGGTGAAGTGGTCGATGGTCTTGCGGAGGAAGTCGGGCTGCGGGACGAAGTCGGCGTCGAAGACGGCGAGGAACTCGCCGCGGGCCCTGGGCACGCCGGCGGCGAGGGCGCCGGCCTTGTAGCCGCGGCGGTCGGTGCGGTGGAGGTGGACGACGTCGTGGCCGCGGGCCCGCAGCTCCGCGACCTTGCGGGCCGCGATCTCGCGGCTGTCGTCCGTCGAGTCGTCGAGGAGCTGGATCTCGAGGCGGTCGCGGGGCCACTCGATGGCGCAGACCGTCTCGAGGAGGCGCTCGACCACGAACTGCTCGTTGAACACGGGCAGCTGGATCGTCACGAACGGCTCGGTCGGGAACCGGCCCGCCGGCACGGGGTCGCTCCCCCGCCGGAGGTAGTACCGCAGCACCATGAGGGCGCGGTACCCCATGACGACCGCCAGCACCGCGAGCATCGCGTAGTAGACGCCCAGGACGAGGACTTGCGGGAGGGTCAAGGTGCGCCGACCGCCGATGGTACGGAGCCCGGCAGCCGCGACAACCGGGGGTCGGGCCCGCGCCGGGGGCCGCCCGGGGCGCGGCGGCCCGTCCGTCGCGGGGGGGCCGTGCGTACGATCCGTCGGCATGACGCCCGCCCGCGCCGACGTGAAGGCCCGCCTCGAGCGGCTCCGCGAGGAGATCCGCCGCCACGACCGCCTGTACTACGTCGAGGACCGCCCCGAGCTCACGGACGCCGCATACGACGCGCTCTACCGCGAGCTCGTGGCGCTCGAGGCCGCGCACCCCGAGCACGCCGACCCCACGAGCCCGACGCAGCGGGTGCCGGGCGCGGTCGCCGAGGGCCTGAAGGCCTTCCGCCACCCCGTGCCGATGGTGTCCATCGACAACGTCACCTCCGAGGAGGCGCTCCGCGAGTGGGACGCGTCGATGCGCGCCTTCCTGAAGCGCCCCGAGGGCGAGCCGTTCGCGTTCTCCGTGGAGCCGAAGATCGACGGCGCGTCCCTCGAGCTCGTCTACGAGCACGGCCGCCTCGTCGTCGCCGCCACGCGCGGCGACGGCACCGAGGGCGAGGACGTCACCGCCAACGTCCGCACGCTCCACAGCATCCCGCTGCGGCTCGACGACCCGTCGCCGCCCCCCTACGTCTGCGTCCGCGGCGAGGCCTACGTCCGCCTCGAGGACTTCCGGCGCCTCAACCAGGCGGGCACGCTCGCCGGCGAGAAGCCGTACGCCAACCCCCGCAACTTCTGCGCGGGCTCGCTGCGCATGAAGGACCCGCGCGTGCCGGCGTCGCGCCCCATCCGCTACTACGCGTACGTGATCGCGAGGCTCGAGGGCCGCGCGGTCGCCTCGCAGACCGAGGCCCTCGCGCTGCTGCGCGGCTGGGGCTTCCCCGTCAGCGAGTGGAGCGTCGGCGTCACGGGCCTCGACGCGGTCGTCGCGCACTTCCGCAAGGTCGAGGCCGCGCGCGACGGGCTGCCCTTCGAGATCGACGGCGTCGTCGTCAAGGTGGACGACACGGCGCTGCAGGAGCGACTCGGCATGCGCAGCCGCTCGCCGCGCTGGGCCGTCGCGTGGAAGTTCCCGGCCCGCGGCGCCACCACGCGCCTGAAGGGCGTCGTGTGGAGCGTGGGCCGCACGGGCGTCGTCAGCCCGGTGGCCGACCTCGAGCCCGTCGCCGTCGGCGGCGTCACGGTCTCGAGCGCGACGCTCCACAACGCCGACGAGCTCGCGCGCCTCGACGTGCGCGTGGGCGACGAGGTCGTCGTCGAGCGCGCGGGCGACGTCATCCCGAAGGTCGCGGCCGTGGTGGCGGAGCGCCGCACGGGACGCGAGGCCCGGCCCGCCGTGCCGACGCACTGCCCGGTCTGCGCCACCGCGCTCGTCAAGGACGCCGACAAGGTCGCGCTCCGCTGCCCGAACCGCGCGTGCCCGGCCCAGACCGAGGCGCGCATCCTCCACTTCGTCTCGCGCGGGGGCCTCGACGTGCTCGGGCTCGGGCCCAAGCAGGTGCGCCAGCTGCTCGACGCGGAGCCGCCGCTGCTCACGGACGCGGCGGACCTCTTCGCGCTCCACCGCCACCGCGACCGGCTCGTGGCCCTCGAGCGGCAGGGCGAGACGAGCGTGCAGAACCTCCTCGACCGCCTCGAGGCCGCGAAGGAGCCGCCCCTCGACCGGTTCCTCTTCGCCCTGGGCATCCCCGAGGTCGGCGAGCGCGGCGCCAAGCTGCTCGCCGAGGCGTTCCGCACGCTCGACGCCGTGCGCGCCGCGAGCGTCGAGCAGCTCGACGAGCTCGACGAGGTCGGCCCCGCGATGGCGACGTCGGTGCACGACTGGTTCCGCGCCCCCGACAACGCGGCGCTCGTGGACCGGCTCGTCGACGCGGGGATCCGCCCGCGGCCGCCGGCCGAGAAGACCGCGAGCCGCTTCACGGGCAAGACGCTCGTGTTCACGGGCACGCTGCCCACGCTCTCGCGCGACGAGGCGAAGGCGCTCGCGGAGGCCCTCGGCGCGCGCGTCGGGTCGTCGGTGTCGGCGAAGACCGACCTCGTCGTCGCGGGCGAGGACGCCGGCAGCAAGCTCAAGAAGGCGAAGGAGCTCGGCATCGAGACCGTGGACGAGGCGGAGTTCCTCCGCCGCGCGGGCCGCGGCGGCGGCGCGGGCGGCGCCGCGGCGCCCGGCCCGTCCGGGGACGGCGGCCTCTTCGGCTGACGCGAGGCCCGCGGGCCGGCGGGCCTCGCGTACCGGCGCCGACGACCGCGACCCCGCACGTTCCGCTCCGCGCCACCCCGGGCCGGCGGACCGAGTCACCCTCGAGGCCATGGCACATCGAAGGCGCTCGATCCCTGACGCTACGTCGGGAATGGCACTCGCCACAAGTGGACGGCTCGATCGGCCAATCTCGCCTGCCAACGATCGAGAAGCTCAGGACTCCACTCGGTCGGGGCGAACTCGGCGAGCTGGCGCGGAAGTTGATACTGGCTCGACTGGTATCGGTCCAGCTTGGCACGGAAACCTGCGTTTCCTACCTCACGGTTCCGGGCGATCTCGAGTGGCAGCAGGTTCCCGATGCGGTAAACACAGGCGTCCGCACGCCCGGCTGGGAACGTCGCATCCCAGGCGGGCGCCGGCTCCTCGGGGAGGATGTGCTCGATGGAGAAGGAGTCTTCCGCAGTGACGGACGCTCCGGATGCGTCGGCTTCGAGGTGCGCCAGAATCGACCGAACCACTCGCTTGTTCTGCCCCGCCGTGTCGATCACCAGCTGTGCAAAGTCGGTCCGGAACCGCGAGTCGGGCACGTAGATCGATCGCAGGCAGTCGAAGACCTGCGCTGCGGTCACTGCGGCGCCATCGAGGACCGCACGAGCGGCCCGGTGATAAGCGGGCTCGAGGACGCTCCCGCCGGCCCCGGCGGCGATGGAGTGCCGGAACGCGATGACCCACACCGTCCGCAGGACACTCTCGAACGTAGGCGGATCCAACCGTTCATAGGCGGCGAACAGCAGCGGAGTCATCTGCCTGACCCGAAACGCATTCAGCTCCCGCACGAAGCGGCGACAGCCCGGCCGCTCGGCCCAGAGTGAGTGGTCGGCATCCGAGAGGGCAGCGAAGATCTCTGCGCGCGCCTCGAGCTCTGCGATGAAGTCGAACGCAGACTTCCCGTCCTTCACACGGTCTCGCACCATCTTGAACAGGCGAGGACTCCTGACTCGCGGCTCCGTGCAGAGGAGGTGGTAGCGGAGAAACTCGGGGAAGCGCTCCTGGAACACGACGCCGAGCAGTCGATTCCAGCGTCGATGGATCGCGTCGAGGTCGGCAGCCGTCTTGATCCGCGAGAACAGGTAGTTCTTCAGCAGATCCGTCGCGGAGAGCTCGAGGCCGCGAGCGTTGAGCGTCTCGAAGACGGTGTACGCGCTCATCTCATCGTCGACCGCGATGTGAATGAAGAGGAGCCGTCGTGCGATCACCTCGGAGACCAGCGTCGCGAGAGCGAGGCCGTCATCACGCAGGTCGGGCGTTTCGACGAGCCTGGCTCGGAACCACAGAAAGCAGTCCCAGAGTCGACGATTGGAGCGCGGCGCGCCGCGCATGCTCACGGGCTCTCGAAGCGCGACGAGGTAGTCCTGGTAGAAGCCGTCGTCCGTCTCGTTGAGCGCCAACTTGCTCGCCTCGACCAGCGAAGCGGGGTCTTTCTCGCCGATGAACCGCCCACGCAACTGGAGAGCGCGCTGCCGATTGTCATCCGGCTCGATGCCAGCATCCGCGATCTGCTGGAGTCGATCGATCACCGCCAGGATCGCGACGCTGAGCGTGGCGATCCGCTGTTGGCCGTCGATGATCTTGTACTCACGCGTGCTCGTGGCCTCGACGACGATCGCCCCCATGTAGTGGCGGTCGTCGGGTCGGCGACGGAGTTCGAGGAGATCGGTCCAGAGATCCTCCCACTGCTCTTCGTCCCAGGAGTAGTCCCGCTGGTACCTCGGCACACGGAAGGTCTTCCCGTTCCCGACGAGGGAGAGGAACTCGGTGGTCTGGGCGCTGAGCAGGTTGGCCTTGGGCATCGCAGGGTGAGGACGCAGCGGCCGTCCGCCGGGAGTGTTGCTCCGCGCGGCGTGCCGGAGCCCCTTGATCCTACCTCCGATCGATCGAACCGGCGTTCTGCCGCACTCACCGCGCGTCCGTCCCCGGGCTCCGAAGCAACGCAGGCCGATGCGGGGCGCGCGGGCGCTACTTCGGCGCGGGGTCCACGAGCGGGACGAGGCGGAAGTCGACGCCCGTCGAGCCGGCCGCCACGCCCTCCTTGCGGCCCGTGGCGGGGTCCTGCCACGCGTTCTTGTAGCCCAGCGAGAGCGACACCGCGACGTCGACGGGCCCGGGCGGCAGGCCGCCGAGCACGTACGCGCCGTCGGGGCCGGTCTCGAGCGTGACGAGCGGGTCCACGCGGCCGCCGTCGGGCGCGTCCTTCGGCAGGCGCGCGACGGCGAACACCCACGCGCCCGCGACGGGCTTGCCGGTGTCGGCGGCGAGCACGCGGCCGGACACGCTCTTGCTGCCCTCGAGCGTCGCGGTGACGCCCGCGAGGTCGCCCTCCGCGGGGACCACGAGGTCGCGGCGGAACCACGGGGCGAACCCGTCGGCGTCCACGCGGAGGATCGTGGCGCCCGGCGGGACGTCGTCGCAGACGAAGCCGCCGGCGGCGTCGGCCACGAACGTGCGCGGCCCGAGATGGTCGTCCGCGCGGAAGGAGTTGTCGAGGCGGCCGAGGTCCTCGGGCTCGACGTGGCCGAAACGGACCCGCGCGCGCTCGACGGGCCGGCCCGCGACGTCGACGACGCGGCCGAGGACCCGCGCGCCGGGCTTCAGCACGACGTCCACCGTCTTCGGCTCGCCGCCCGTCAGCTGGAACGGGTCCGTGCGCGTCGTGACGCCCGTGGGCCCCACGACCTCCACGACGAGGTCGAGGCCCGACGGCACGCCGGCCACGCGGTACGCGCCCAGGCGGTCCGTCACGGCCACCAGCTCGCGCACGAGGCCCTCGAGCGCCCGCGCGTCGCGGGGGCGCACGGTCACGCGCAGCCCGCCGACGCCCGTGCCGTCGCGGTGCGTGACGCGGCCCGCGACGACGCCGCCCGCGCGCAGGACGAAGTCGCGGACGACGTCGGGCTGCCCGTCCTGCACCGCCACCGTCGTCGCCCCGTCGTCGACGGGCGGGGCCCAGCCCGGCGCGGTCACCGTCAGCCGCCACGTCTCCTGCCGCAGGCCCGACAGCCGGTACGCGCCCGACGGGTCGGTCAGCACCGCGACCTCGCCGTCGATCGGGCTGCGCGGGATCCACGCCGCCACCGACGCGAACGCGATGGGCCGGCCGTCCTCGCCGCGCACGGTGCCGCGCACGACGCCGCCGGGCGGCAGCGCGAGGTCGAGCACGAGGGTCTGCCCCGCCACCACGACCCGCGGCGCCTTCGCGTCGTAGCCCACGAGCCCGCGGGCGTACCCCGGCGCGCGCGCGTCCAGCAGCACCACCGGGCCCGGCAGCGCGTGCTCGAACGCGAAGCGGCCCATCGCGTCCGCGACGACCGACGCCGGCGCGGCCCCGGCGCCCACGAGCCCCGTCACGAGCACGACCTCGGCGCCCGCCACGGGCGCGCCGTTCGTCGCGTCGGTCACGCGGCCCTCGACGCGGCCGGCGCCCGGCAGCGTGAAGTCGAGCGTCCGCACCTTCTTCGTCGTGACGAGGCGGCCGAACGGCGCGTGGGCGGCGGCGACGGCCTCGATGAAGTAGGTGGTCTCGTCGGCCAGCGTGTCGAGGCGGTAGCGGCCGTCGGCGCCCGTGCGGGCCTCGTGCCGCTCGTACGCCTCGAGGCGCTCGGTGCGGAACGGCAGCGCGACGACGGCCGCGCCCTCGACCGGCCGGCCGGCGTCGTCGGTGACGCGGCCCTCGAACCCCGCGCCCGGGTCGAGGACGACGCGCACGCCCGCGGCGTCGCCGTCGGCGGTCACGACGACGCCCGAGACGAACGCGCCCGCGTAGCCGCCGAGGGCCACGCGCACCATGTAGCGGCCCGGCGGCAGGCCGGTGAGCGCGAACGTCCCGTCGCCCGCGGTGCGGCCCTGCGCGAGCGGGCCCGCGCCGTCCGCGAGGTCGCGCAGCGCGCGGAACAGGTCGATGCGGCCGCCGCGGACGCGGTCGGCCTCCACCGAGACGAGCGCGCCCGAGAGCGGCCGGCCGGTGCCGTCCACGACGGTGCCCGCGAGCGTCGTCGGCGCGCCGAACAGGAGCGTGCCCGCGTCGGTGACACGCCCGTCGCCCACCACCAGCCCGCCGACCACGAGGTCGCGGTACGACGGATGCCGCGCCCGCAGCACGTACCCGGAGGCGGCGGGCACGGGCGCGATGGTGAACGCGCCGTCCTCGCCGCTCGTCGCCTCGGCGTGGAGGTCCTGCCCGTCCACCGACGCCGCCACCTCGAGCACCACGTCGGCGAGCGGCGTCTCGCCCTGCCCGGCGACGAACCGCGCCACGCGGCCGGTCACGCTCCCGGCGCCGTGCCGCGCCAACGCCATGCCCGGCAGTCGCTGGCGTCGCGCCGCCTCGGCGTTCGCGAGCGCGCGCAGCTCGGGCCCCGGCCCGTCGAGCGCGTCGGGCGCGTCGGCCGCGGGCGCGGCGCCCGCGTCGGTCCCGTCGGCGCCGACGTCGTGGGCGACGCGCCACGCGAGGATCGCGGCCGCCGCGATCGCGGCGCCGAGGAGGAGGAGTCGCCAACGGCCCATGGGGAGAGCCTACGCCGGGCCGCGCGGGGGCGGGCGGCGCGGGCCGGGCCTCGCGTCAGTTCATGCCGGGGACCGGGGGCGTGCCGCCCCCCGTGCCCGGGCCGCCGGGCGCCGGCGGGACGGGCATCCGTCCGCCGCCCATGCCCGGCGCGCCGGTGCCGGCGGGACGCGGGCCCGCGGGGCCCATCGGGAACGGGGCCTCGCCCTCCGCCAGCTTCTTCAGCGTGAGCTCGACGTCGCGCGACCCGGTCGCGACCGCGCGCTTGATCGCGCCCTCGTCCTGCTGCGCGTAGCCGCGGTAGCCCTGCGCGAACCAGACGAGCACCGAGTAGGTGCTGCCCGGCGGCACGTTCTCGATGGTGAAACGGCCCTGGTCGTCGGTGCGGTCGGTGAGCTGCGGCTCGACGGTGCCGTCGGACGTCTGCGGCTCGGCGTTCGCGCCGCCGCCGGGCCCGCCGCGCATCGGGTTCGCCTGCTTCGTCGCGGCGACGGTGACGCCGGCGAGCGGCTTGCCGTCCTCGCCCTTGATCACGCCGGAGATCGTCTCGCCCTTCGTCAGCGTGACGACCTGGTTGTCGAGGACGTCGTCCGCGCGCACGAGGAGGTCGCGCCGGTAGAAGACCGTGTAGCCCTCCTTCTCGACCTTCAGGAGCGTGCGGCCCGGCGGCACGCGGTTGATCTCGAAGCGGCCGTCGTCGCCCGAGAACACGACGCGGGGCTCGAGCATCGCGTCCGCGCGCCAGGCGTTGAGGTTCGCCTGCGCCTCGGCGTCGGCGTCCACGTGCCCCACGCGCAGCCGCGCGCCGGCCACGACGCCGCCGCGATCGTCGATCACGCGGCCGACCAGCGTCCCGCCGCCCGTCAGCACGAGGTCCACCGTGCGCGCCTCGCCCACGCGGACCTCCACCGGCTCGCTCTCGGCGGGCACGAACTCGTCGGCCTCGGCGGTCACGAGCTGCTTCTCGCCGCCGGGCACGCTGTCGATGCGGTACTTCCCGTCGGCGTCGGTCAGGACGACCTTGGTGCCGCCGCCGGGCAGGGCGCCCCGCAGCATGCCGCCGGTGAAGCCCCGGCCGCCGCGCTCGGGCGCGGGCCGCGTGCGGACGCGCGCGGCGCCGACCGGCGCGCCCTTGCCGTCGCGCACCGTGCCCTCGATGACGCCCGCGGCCGACATCACGACGTCCTTCGTGAGCTGCCCGCCGCCCTCCGGCATCTCGATCGCGGCGCCCTCCGCCATCGCGTCCGGCGCGACGAAGCCCGACGCCGTCGCGGTCACCGTGTAGCGGCCCGGCCGGATGCCGTCCACGCGGAACGAGCCGTCGTCGGCCGTCGTCGCCGTGGCGAACCCGGTCATCATCGTCATCATCGAGAGCTGGATGACCGACACCTGCGCGCCGGCCACGGGCAGCGTGCCCGCGCCCGTCGCCGCCATCACGCGCCCCGACACCGACCCGCCGGCCTCGAGCTCGACCGTGACGCTCAAGGTCTCGCCGGCCCGCACGTCGCCCCACGGCGCGGGCGCGGGCCCGCCGCCGCCCATGCCCGGCGGCATCATCCCCGCGAACACGTTCGCGGAGTAGTCGCCGTACCCGGGCGCCTTCACCTGCGCGAGCGCGACCGGGCCGGGCTTGAGGCCCTCGATGCGGAACGAGCCGTCCTCGCCGGTGAGCACGATCTGCGTCGAGGCCTCGTCGTCGGCCGGGTTCGCCGCGGGCTGGCCGCCGCCGGGCCCGCCGCCGCGACGACCGCCGCCGGGCCCGCCGGGCCCGAACCGCATCAGGTTGCCCACGACCGCCAGCACGCGGGCCCCCGCCACGCCGGCGCCCGTCGTCTTGTCGGTCACGCGGCCCTCGATGTTGCCGCCCTTCACGAGCGTGAAGTTGCGCTCCGCCTCCGTCTCGACGGTCAGGCCGCCGGCCATCGTGTCGAAGATCGGGGCGTAGCCCTTCGCGGACACGCCGAAGCGGTACCGCGCGCCGCGCGTGAGCGTGTCGAGGACGTAGGTGCCGTCGTCGAGCGTCATGGCGTAGTCGCGCTTCAGCGCGGTCCCGCCGCGCATCGCCCGCATGCCGAGGTCCTCCATCGCGATCACCGTGGCCTTCGCGACGGGCCTCCCGGCCTCGTCCACGACCTTGCCCTTCACCGTCGCGCCCTCGCCGAGCACGATCGTCAGCACGGCGTTGTTGCGGTCCGGCGACACGACGAGGTCGGCCTGCACGCTCATGGCGTAGCCGGGGCGCTTCGCCTTGATCTCGTACGGCCGGCCCGGCGTGAGCGCCGCGAGCGCGAACACGCCCTCGCCGTCGGTCTGCGCCTCGTCGCTCGGCAGCGGGTTGTCGAGCGCCGACTGCGCCATGGCCAGCGCGATGCCCTGCGACATGTCGAAGCCGGTGCCCACGTACGCCGACACCGCGGCGCCCGGGATCGGGCGGCCGCGCGTGTCGATCACGCGGCCCTTCAGCACCACCTTGTCGCCGAGGAGCAGGTCGCCGAGGTCGTTCACGCCGTTCGCGGGCACCGCGACGCCCTTCATCTCGACCGGCGAGAACCCCGGCCCCTCGACGGTCAGCGTCCACGCCTTGCTCGCCCGCAGCTCGAGGAACACGACGCGGCCGTCCTCGCCGGTCTTGCGCTCCGACGTCTCGCCCTCGCGCAGCGTCAGCTTCACCGCCTGCCCGACGAGCGGCGCGCGGTCCTTGAACGACAGCAGGCGCACGCGCACGCCGCCCTGGCCGCGCTCCGACGCGCTGCCCGCGAGCGCCACGTCCGTAGGCTTCGCCGGCGCCGCCGCGCCGCCGTCCATGCCGGCCATCCCGACCTCGCCGGGCGCCTCGTTCTCCGCCCCACCGCCGTGTTCGCTGCCGGCCTTCGGCCCGAACGGGTTCCCGAGGAACAGGAACACCGCCGCGGCGACGACCGCGAGCAGGACCAACGTCATGACGGAACGGGACATGCGGACGACCTCCGGGGCCGACGCACCCCGACCGGGGGGCACGCCACAGCCTCACCACCCTACCCGGCGACCGACCGCGCCGTCTCGTGGCGGTCCGCCGAATCCGACTCCCGATGGCCGGGAGCACCCGCGGACCCACTCGGGGGGAGCGGGACGCGAGGCCCGCGCGGGGGGCGGGCGCCGACCTCGGTCCCTCGCGCGGAGCTCACGCCCCCGCGGGCCACCGGGCCTCGCGGTCCCCCGCACGGGACGCGGCCCCAGCGTTACTCCCCAGAGATCGCGGCGGGCCGCGCGACGACGAGCGTGCGCACCTCGTGCGCGGTCCCGGGCGCGACGTGACCGCGCACGGCGAGCGTGCCGCGGCGGACGCCGTCCGCGAGCGCGGCGAGCGTCTCGTCCGTGCGGTGGACGGCGTCGAGCACGAGCGCGAAGCGGCCGTCGGCGTCGCTCTCGGTCCCGTCGTCGAACCGGAACCCGAGCATCCCGCGCTCGCTCGCGACCCGCGCGCCCGCGACCGGCCGGCCCTCCGCGTCGACGACGCGGCCGACGAGCACCGCCGGCGCCTCGAGGATCATCGTCCCGACGTCCACCTCGGGGCCCTCCGCCGCGTCGGGTGCGAACGTCCGCTGGCCTCGCGTCGAGCCGACGCCGTCCATCCATGCGCGAACGCGCACGGTGACCAGCCACGGGTCGTCGTCGCCGAACCGCTCGGGGGGCGGGCGGCGCACGCCCTCGAGGCGGAAGCGTCCGGCCGCGTCGGTGACGGCCTCGGGCCCGGCGCGCCAGCTGTTGACGTGGGCGCGCACGCGGACGCCCGCCGCCGGCGCGCCGCCCGGGCGCCGGATCGCGCCGGTCACCGCCCACGTCCGGCGGAGCGCGAGCTCGACGCGACGCACCGCGCCGTCGCCGTCGCTCGGGTCCTCGAACAGGCGGCGGGCGTCGCCGTACCCGGGCGCGACGGCGAGCACGCCGACGAGCGCGCCCGCCGGCAACCGCAGCCGCGCGACGCCCGTCGCGTCCGAACGGGCCGTCGCCGCCCACGGCGTCGAGCGGTCGCCCGCGACCGCGCGGAGGGTCCCCAGCACGTCCGCGCCCGCGACCGGCGCGCCGGTCGCGTCGTCGGTCACGACGACCTCGACGACGGGATCGGCGGGGACGACGAGCTCGACCGGCGGGCCCCCCACGGACGGCCCGACGTCCGTCGACTGCTGCGTACCGTCGGGCCACGTCCAGGCGAGGGTGCCGTGGAAGTCGGTCTCGGGCGCGACGACCTCGAAGCGGCCCTCGGCGTCGGTCCGCGACGGCGCGCCCGCGAGCATGAGGTACGACGCGACGGCGCGCACCGCCACGTCACGGACCGGCGCGCCGGCCGCGTCGCGCAGGCGACCGCGCACCGTCGTCGGACGGGCAACCGGGACCTCGACGCCGTCGAGCGACGCGAAGCGGCCGCCGGTCGCGGCCTCGACGAGGCCGACGCGCCCGTCGGGCGCGCGCGCCTCGACGTGCACGACCGCCGGCCCGTCCACCGTCGCCTCGAATGCGCCGGTCGCGTCGGTCGTGACGGTGGCCAGTTCGCGCGCGGAGGCGAGCGCGTCGGCCCCGAAGGCCCGGCGCTCCCAGATGGTCCACGGCGTTCAGCCCTCCGACGCGTCGGACGCAAACGCGTCGAGGAGACGCACCCGCGCGCCGGCCACGGGCTGCTGCGTCTCCGCCGCGACCACGCGGCCGCGCAGCCGGCGCGCGTCCACGAGCCGCACCTCGGCGGCCCCTCCGTCCGGGACGTCCACGGCGCGCCACGCCGTCGGCCGGCCCGCGCGCGGGATCGCGACGGCGTACCCGGGCGCCACCGGCACGCCCTGAAACCGTGCGAGCCCCGCGGCGTCCGTGACGACCGCGTCGCGCGCGGCGACGCCGGGCGGCCCGTACAACGCGACGCGCGCCCCCGCCACCGCCGCGCCCGCCGCGTCCCGCACGGTCAGGGACAACGTGGTCGGCGCCCCGAGCGGGGCCGGCAGGACCAACCCGCGCGCCGGCGCGGCCGAAACGGGTCCGGCCGGCGGCGCGAGGAACCGCGCGTGGAGCCAGTGGCCCAGGCGTTCCATCGGGCCGGGCATGCGGTCGTCGACGCCGGCGGGGCGCGGGACGGGGTCCGCCGCTTCCGACGCGAGCGCGGCGGCGATGGCCTCGGGCCGGCGCGCGTACAGCACGAGCGCGGCGACCGCGAGCCCGCTCGCGAGCGTGAGCCCGGCGATCACGACCAGCAACACGCGGCGCAGCCTCGATCGCATCCGTGCGACTCCGTTCACCGGTGACGATCCTACTCCGGGGACGCGAGGCCCGGCGGCCACCGGGCCTCGCGTCACTCCCACCAGTTCCGCAGCCACTCGTCGCGAAGCGCCTCGCGGCGACGGGCCTCCGCGGCGCGCGCCGTCTCGTCGGCGATCGACTCGAGGGGCGGCAGGCCCGCGAGCTCGGCGTCGATCGCGGCCGCGCGAGCGCGGTGCGCGTCCGTCACGGGTTCGAGCGGCACCGTCACCTCGGTGGCGCCCGCAGGCACCTCGACGTCGGCCTCGCGGAACCCGTAGAGCTTCACGCGGAGCACCGCCGAACCGACGGCCAAGCCGGAGACCACGATCGGCGCCTCGACCGACGTCAGATCCGCGATCTGGGTGCCCTCGGGCCGGAGCCGACGGTCCGTCGGTTCGACGCCCCCGCTCACGATCGCCACGCCCACGAACGACGACGGGGGCGCGCCCGTCCCCGCCAGCCGGAGCGTGACGGAGCGCGACGTCGGCAGGCGCACCTCGACGGGCTCCGGGCCCGTCGTGCCGACCTCGAAGGTGTACCGCGCGCCGTCCGGCGCGAGGAACCCGACGAGACCGTCCTCCGGCGGACGAAGGGAGACGAGGCCGGACGCGTCGGTCGTCCGTACGCGGTCGTGCTTCGCGCGCCGCACGTGTCCGCCGCGCACGACGCCCACGCCCGCGAGCGGCGCGCCGGACGCATCGAGCACGCGGAAGCGCGCCTCCTGCGCGTCGGGGACGACGAGCATCGCGACGAGCACCTCCCCGCCCGGCGCCGCGTCCGCGAGCGCCACGACCCCGATGCCACGCCCCGGCGCGGTCGCGACGGCACGGCGGCCCTCGGCGCCCTCCGAGCGCGGCAACGCGAAGTCCCCGTGCTCGTCGACCGTCGCGACAGGGCCGGAGCCCGCGCGGACCACGGCGTCAGGCTGGGGCCGGCCATTCGAGCCGTGCACCCTGCCGACCCAGACGCCGAACGGCGTGAGCCGGACGACGCCGAGGCTCGTCGCGTCGGCCCCCGGCTCGACGCGCCACGCGAAGCCGGGCGCGTCCACCCCTTCGACGACGACCGGTTCGTGGACGTCCGCCTGGAAGAGGCCGTCGGCGCCGACGGCCACGCGATGCGTGACGTCTTGCGGCCACGACCTCGGCGCCAACCGCACCGTGAACGTCCCCGCCGGCGCCTCCACGCCCGCGGGTGCGACCAGCGACCCCGTCACGCGGGTCGGGCGGCGGAGCCGCAGGACCACGCGCCGTTCCTCGCCGCTCGCCATCCGCGCGTCGAGGTCCCCCTCGACCGCCGCGACCGCGCCCCTCGGGCGACTCGCGACACGCCGGGAGCCGAACCCGTACCCCGGCGCGCGCACGCGGACGTCCGCCAACGCCGTGGGCGGGAGCGGCAGCAAGACCTCGCCGGCCGCGTCCGTGGTGCCGGACGACGAGCGACCCCTCCCACGATCCGGGTCCGTCCGAGGAAGCTCCGCGTCCAGTTCCACCGACGCTCCGCGCACCGGCGAACCGGTTCCGTCGTCCACGACGACGACCCGCAACGCCGTGGTCCGCGCGACGACGAGGGAGACGGGCTGCGTCCGGTGCGGGCGGACGGTGACGGTCTGGGGCGACCCGCCCGGCGTCGTCACGGTGAGCGTCGTTTCGTCAAGGCAGGCCACGTCGAGGGCGAATGCGCCGTCTTCCCCGGTGAGCGTCGTCGAGCGCGCGACGTCCGGGATCCCCGCGAAGCCGTCGGTCTCGGCGACCGTCGCGCCGACGACGGCCGCCCCCGTCTCGTCGAGGACCTTCCCCGCGCAGCGGACGAGGCCTCCGGGCGCGACGTAAACGAGCGCGCGAACGCCGCTGAAACTCGCCCATCCCCGCCGTCCGTCGGATGTGCGGACCTCGACGATCGCGCGCTCGACGTCCGTGCAGACGTCGAATCGACCCTTCGCGTCGGTGACGCCGAACCCGACGGCCCTGGACCGGTCGAGGCCTCGGGACGTGGACGGGTCGTCCTCCGAGTGACGCTTTCGTCCGTAGGGGAACAGCGTCACCTCCGCCCCACGGACGTCCCGCGAGCGGTGCTGCGCATCGAGCACCATCCCGAGCACGCGTCGGCAGGGCGCCTGGAGTACGAGGTCGCATCGGGGCGCGTCGACCGGGACGTCGACGTACTTCCCGCCCCGCACGCCGAGTCGGCGGTCCTCGAGGCGCGCGACGCGGGCCGCGTCGAACGGCGCGAAGCCGGGCGTCGCGTCGGTCACGCGCACGGGGTAGCTCTCGGGGGCGAGCCCGTCGAAGCGGGCGATCCCGTCGCAATCGGTCCGTCGGACGAGGTCGCCCCCGCGCCAGGACCGCCTGTGGCACGTCACGAACGCGCCGACGATCGGCCGACCCGAGGCACGCAAGGCCCGGACGAAGATCGTCCCCTCCGGCTCGGGCCGCGCCGCGGCGGGCGCGGGTTGCGGCGGGTTCGACGGTGCCGGCGCGTCGGCCGCCTCCGTCCGCCGCCCGCCACGCCCCGCGAGCGCGAGAAGCGCGACCACGGCGGCGGCGCGCACGAACCCGCGACGCGGCGTCACCGTCGGACGGGGGCGGCGAGGTTCCACGGCCCGAGCCTACCAAGGGCCCCGCGTGGCCGTGGGCCCGCGGCGCGTCCGGGTCAATCGCCCCGTAGCCGTCGCACCTCGGCGGCGAGACGTTCCCGTCGGTCCGCCTCGGCCGCGCGGGCGGCGCGGTCCTCGATCCCCTCGAGCGGCGACGCGCGCCGGAGCTCGTCCTCGAGCGCCGCCGCCCGCGCCCGGTCCGCGTCGGTCACACGCTCTAGGGTCACCGTCATCGTGGTCACGCCGGCCGGCACCTCGACGCGCGCGGGCCGGTGTCCCGGGGCGGTCACCCCCATCACGAACGCGGCCGCGGGCGCCGTGCGGAGCTCCCCGACGCACGATCGGACTCGGGGGCCCAGTCTCCAGGGCGCGCGAATCGCCGTGAGGTCGAGCGTGGCCGTGTTGTCGAGATCACCGCCATCGGTGGCGCGGACCTTCACCTCGAGTTCGCGTTGGTCCGGCACCGTGAACACCAACGGGTCGGGGTCCCGGGCGTCGAGGCGGATCTCCAACAACCAAGGTCTCGCCCGGCGGAGGAACAAGTTTCCGCTCAGGCTCTCGGGAAAGGGCAGTACGACCTCACCGTGGGCATCGCTCCGCTGGAACGGTCCTTCGTCCACGTATCGGAACTCGGCGTACTCGCCGACCTCGAGCCCCACCACGGGCGTCCCGGCCGGCGACACGAGCCGCAGCCGTAACGTCTTGCGCCGGTCGAGACGGACCTCGCCGACGTCCACGACGCCGCCCGTGGCGGGCACGTCCACCTCGAACGAGACCGGCTCCCACTCGAGCGAGGAGATCGTCGCGCGCACGCGACCGGACACGACCGGCGAGACGAGGGCGAACGACGCGCCGTCGAAGGCCCGCACGGCGTCGGTCGCCCCGTCCACCGTCACGTCGAGCTGGCGCGGCGACGACGTCCCGCTCTTCACGTGGCCGACGATCACCGCGCGCGGCCGCAGCCGCAGCGTCCCGACGTCGTGGGGCCGGGCCGTCGCGCGCGGGAGCGTCACCGCGCCCCCGTCGAACCCGGGCGCGTCCACCGACAACCGCGACGCGCGGCCCAGCGCCGCGAGCTCGAACGCCCCGGACGGCTGGACGTGGGCGAACGATGCGCCCGCCTCGCCCTCCTCGGGCGACCCGACCCCGACCGCGAGGCCCTCCGCGCGTCCGCCCTCGAGCTCGACGATCCCCTTCACGACGCGCCCCCGTCGAAGCCGCA